>SCUP01000262.1 GCA_004297665.1 Nitrosarchaeum sp.
ATGTACTGTCAAAATAAACAGACCTGACAAACTCAATGCCATGAATAGTGATGTTGCAAAAGAACTCATCAAAACTTTTGAAGCCATAGACAAAGATGACAGTGTTAAAGTAATCATCTTGACTGGTGAAGGAGAAAAGGCATTTTCTGCTGGCGCAGATATTGAATACATGTCAAAAATTTCTCCAGATGAATCAGTTGCATATGCAAAGACAGGACAACTTGTAACTTCTACAGTTGAGCTTGTAAAACAACCAACGATTGCAGCCATTAACGGTTTTGCACTTGGTGGAGGTTGCGAGCTTGCCATGTCATGTGATATTAGAATTGCAGCAGATACTGCCAGACTTGGCCAACCAGAAGTTACAATTGGAATTCCTCCTGGTTGGGGTGGAACACAAAGATTGATGAGAATTGTGGGAATAGCAAAAGCAAAAGAACTTGTCTATACTGGTAAAATGATCAAAGCAGACGAAGCGAAGGAAATAGGTCTAGTGAATCAAGTAGTTCCACTTGCATCGCTACAAGAAGAAGCTTTGAGAATGGCACAACAAATTGCCGCAAACTCTACAATGGGTGTTCAAATGGCAAAAGTTGCAATTAACAAAGGAAGAAATGCAGATCTTGACACTGGACTTGCAGTTGAACTCCTAGCTTGGAGAAACTGTTTTACTCATTCTGATAGAGAAGAGCGAATGACAGCTTTTGTAAACAAGTCAAAAAAATAATCTATTCCTAACTTTCTTATTTTCTTGAATTACTAGTAGGCTTGGTATGAAAAGCTTATTATAATTTAAAGCGTCATTTGTATTATTATGGCATCTGAGCAAACACAGAAAATGATCACTGTTACACCAAAAGCAGCTGAAAAAATCAAAGAATTCATGAAAGAAGAAGCCGATAGTCCTCAATACCTTAGAGTTTATGTTCAAGGCGGAGGTTGTTCTGGTCTATCTTACGGAATGGGCTTTGAAAAAGCACCGGAAGAAGATGATTTGGTCATGGAAGAAACTGGTATCAAGCTACTTGTAGACAGCTATAGCGTTGATCATCTAAAAGGTGCAAACGTAGACTATATTGAAAGTCTAATGGGATCTGGATTTAAAATCAACAATCCAAATGTTACAAAATCCTGTTCATGCGGTCATTCATTTAGCACTGAATAAACAAGTTATTTTTCATTTTTAGATATCTAGTGTAAACTATATCGTACGAGCACAATTTTTGTAAGATTTCTTATTTTATTGAAAATACTTGCGATACCCTCATATATCGAGAATCAAAACCCAAATTATGATAATTAAGGAGATGAAGAAAGTATGTCCAATAAATCAGGAATTGTCAAATATCATGTTAAACTTTCCTTTGAAGTTGACGGACTTGTTGAACGAGCAGATATAATCGGGGCTATCTTCGGTCAAACCGAAGGACTGTTAGGCCCAGAGATGAATCTGAACGAACTACAACGAGTTTCTAAAGTTGGTCGTATAGAAGTAAATACAAAATCTACTTCAAACACAACAAACGGCGATGCTCTTATTCCAATGAGTACTGATATTGATACCTGTGCATTAATTGCAGCTGGAATAGAGAGTATTGATAAAGTTGGTCCATTTGACTGTGTTTTCAAATTGGAAGCAATTGATGATGTAAGAGCCGCAAAAAAAGATGACATTGTAAGACGTGCTAAAGAAATCAAACAACGCTGGGCTACTAAAACAGTCAGTGAAGGAGAAAGTATGCTAAAAGATGTTCATGAAGGTGATTCTAAAAGACTATCCACATATGGTCCATCTAAACTCACATGTAGTTCTGGTGTATTTGATGCCACTTGGATAATATTAGTTGAGGGCAGAGCCGATGTCATTAATCTTCTCAGAGCTGGTTATGATAATGCAATTGCAATTGAAGGTGCAAAAATTGATGAATCCATCAAAGAATTATGTGCTTCAAAAAATACGGTAGTTGCATTTATTGATGGTGACCGAGCTGGTGGATTCATTCTAAAAGAACTCAAATCTGTTGTAAATATTGATTATGAATTAAGAGCAGACGCAGGAGTAGAAGTTGAAGAATTAACCCCACAAAGACTAGATGAAATTTTAAGACCTATAGCTGATGAAATTAAAAGTGGAAAACCTGCAGCTTCTCTTAAAAGTGCAGATGATAAACCCCTTGCAGAAATCGCATCTAGAGTTTTTCCAAATCTCAATGAAACACTTGAGGCTGTAGCATTAGATGAAAATGAAAAAGAAATTTTCAAAGTTCCAATTAGTGAAGTAGTTAGCAAACTCTCAACTCAATCTGGAATCAAATATCTTCTATTGGACGGTATTATCACTCAGAGACTTTTAGAAGGTGCCAAAAATGCTGGAATTGAATGCGTTGTTGGACATCGAGTTGCAAAGTTGACAAACTCTGATGGACTAAATCTAAAAACATTCGGTGACCTAGGCGTAGCATAGGGTTCATTGATGACTGAACTAAAAATTCAGCACATCCTAACTCTCGCTCATCTTCTTTCTAAAGGGGCAAAGCATAATTTTGTCACAGTTACTACTTATTCCTTAGGTAAGAGCATCAAAAAATCCCAGCAAGCTGCATCCAAACATCTACTTGAATTAGAAAACAATCAATTCATTGAGCGAATAATTAGTGGAAGAAGTACATCTGTAAAAATTACCCCAAAGGGGTTTTCTGAAATGGTGAAATTATCTGCTACACTTCAAAAAAGTCTTGATTCGTCTCCTTCTCATGTTGAACTAAAAGGAACTTTGATCTCAGGTATGGGTGAAGGCGCTTATTACATGTCTCTAAAAGGGTATACAAAACAATTCAAATCTAAAATCGGATACATTCCATTTCCTGGAACCCTTAATGTAAGACTGGATAAAAAAATACATCAAGAAGCAATAAAACAATTTGAAAATCTAGGTGGAATTATAATTGAGAGTTTTTCAGATGGAAAAAGAACATACGGATGGGTAAAGTGTTTTCATGCAAAAATCAATCAATCAATTAATTGTGAATTGATAATTCTTGAGAGGACTCATCATGATAATTCTATAATAGAATTAATCTCTAAAGTATGTATTAGAAAATCAGCAAAACTAAAAAACGGCTCTCAAGTTACAATAACAATTCCAATCCAGTCGTAGTTTTCTTATCTTGTGTACCGTTCTAAATGCCGTGAATGGATTCCCCATATTCTTTTTCTATTTTAGAGCTAGAACTTTCTGGAATTGGTGATTGCAATCTTGCCACACTTGCATCAAGATTAATTTTTTTGCATCCATCTATGATAAATTTTTCTTGATGCACTTGATCATATCCTAACGCAATTATTTGTGGTTTTACAAGATTAACTGTCTTGAAAATATCGTCTTCTTGTCCTACAAGACAAAGATCTACCATTACTAGCGAATTAACTAATTCCTGCCTCTGCTCTTTACTGTGTAATGGTCGTCTTTTTTTCATTTTCACTGCAGTATTGTCCGTGGCTACAACTACTATCAAAACGTCTCCCAGTGTTTTTGCTGCACTAAGTGTATGAATATGTCCTGGATGAATTATATCAAAAACACCTCCTGCTAAGACAACTCGAAGTGAAGATCTACCAAGTTCAGTTAATGTGATTCTGTCTTCTTTTATCAATTTATTTTTTACAAGTTCGTCGATTTTTGAATTGATGATATTTTCTGTAAATCCTTTTTTTGTTTTAAGATTGTCTATAGGTGATTTGCCAGTTATTCCTGCTAGGTACATTTCAATTAAAATTGATTTTTCTATTACTTCCAATATTATTTTCTAAAACTACTCTCTCTTTAATTCATCGATACTATTACATTTTTGGCTCAAGGCCCTTTGCTAATCGCAGTGCATCTACCAAGCCATCTGCATAACCTATACTCAAAATTGCAACTTCATCTTGACCGTCTTCTAGAAATTTTTCTGCATCTTGAATATACAACTCAGCATTTTCAAGAATCATTTTGAATTCTTTTTGATCTTTGTAGTATGGTGTTATTTCTTCTAATGCATCTCTTACCATTGGAACATATTTTTTCATCATTTGGATTGAAATTTTCTTTGTTTTTTCTGAATTATCTTGAGGTTTGTCTAGACATTTCCCAAGTATTTTTAATGCATCTGACTCTGTAAAATGAAGCCTTCCTGTGATAATTATTGTATGTGGAGGTTTACCAAAATCTATTTTTTTCAGGCTTGAAATTTTTCCTGATATGATTGATTGATCTTTGAATCCAATTCTTGATGCAACTATTGCATGTGTTGATAGATCAATTACGTTTCTTTTTTGTCCTTTTTCAGTCTCTATTAATCCAATTAATGCGTCTTTTGGATCCATGAAAAAATTCTTGTCTTGATTATATTCTAATAGTAGTACGGTGTGGTTTCCCTCTATGATGTTTTTGTAAATTACATAATATGGAGTTGTCAGCGATTTCATCTCGCTCATTATGGTTGCAATTCTTCCAACTTTGTAAAAATGAAGACCACATTCACCTATCATTGAAGTCAGAGATGATGACGCATGTATTGAATAGGTTTTTATTTTTTCTTGTATGGCTCTTGTTCTTAATTCAATGTGAGTCGTAGCAATGTAAGGATCCCCATAGGATAGTAAGACAACCTTCTTTGTTTTTGCATGTTTTAGAATTTCATTTCCATCTTCAACTAGCCATCTTTTACCTTGCTTGAATTCTCCTTTGGTCATATTTTTGATTTTTAACATGTCTGATTTTCCAATTGGGCTGGTAAATTGCTCAAGGTATACGATATCTGCTTTTGATAAAACTTCTAGAGCTTCAATAGGAATTGATTTTGAACCTGAAATTCCTAATCCTACAAACCAAAGCATTACTTCATATTTTTATCGTGCAGTCTTTTTAAATGGTGTATCATTCTCTTTAAAACTTCAATTCCTCTTAGGTATTCATCAATTGATACCTTTTCATCTATTGTGTGAGCTTCATGTGGATCACCTGGACCATATGTGACTACAGGAATATTCCACTGATTTCCTATTACATTCATGTCGCCAGTTCCAGTTTTTCTAATTAAAGTTGGTCTTGTATGTTCCACATCCATAACTCCTAAAGTGAATGCTCTGACTATGGCAGAATCATGTGGTGCTTCAAAAGGCTCTGTTTCATCTATGATTGAATAATATGCCTCAACTTTTCTTCTTTGAGCTATTTCATTTACTAGCACTGAAATTTTCTGTTCTACTATTTTGCAATTTGTATCTACAGGAATTCTAATGTCAAAAGTTGAAACACATTCTTTTGGTGTAACATTATGGCTTGTTCCTCCGTTAATTTCAGTTAATGTTGCAGTTAACAACATTCCTTTACTTTTTTTCTCTTGACCTGACTCTAATCCTTTTTTGAGTTCTTTTGCAAAGATCATTGTTTCTTCAATAGAATTTTTTGAAAGCCAAGGTGCACTTGCATGAGCACTGTCATCTACACTCACTTTGAGATTAATTGCTAATCTTCCTTTGTAAGCAATTGTTACTTGCTTTATTCCACTTGGTTCTCCAAATACAGCATAATCTACATCGATATGATTCTTGACTAAGTTTTTTACACCTGTAGCATTTCCTTCCTCATCTACTGTGCCAACAAAAATCACGGTACCATTGTTGTTCTGAATTGAAGCAGCAGCAAACAACATTGCCATTAATGGAGCCTTTGCATCTGATGCACCACGACCATAAAGTGAATCTCCTTCTTTTCTAACTTTGACTTTTCCAGGAACAACATCCATGTGTCCACATAGTAATATTTTTGGTGAACCTGTACCTTTTTTTGCAATAATGTTGCCAACCTCATCTATGTGAATATCTTCAAATCCTAAATCATCACATTTGTCTGCAAGAAATTCTGACATTGTTTTTTCATTGAGTGAAGGTGTGTACAATCGGAGTGCTTTTTCAAGCATCTTCACTGCAAATCTTGGTGTGACTGTAAATGTTGTTTCCAATTCTCACTTACTATTTTTTATTACGTAATCAATCATTAAGGAAGGTATGTCTACTCCACATACTCTTACAGTATTTTTATATTCAGTTGTATTGTTAACTTCATGAACTACTAATCCTCGTTCATTACTTTCCATCAAATCCACTCCTACTATGTCTCCTTGAACTGCATTTTTTGCTTTAATACACATTTCTTCCATCTCTGGTGTCACTTTACATTCTTCTGCTGTTCCACCTAAAGCCATGTTTGTTTTCCAATTTCCATTTCCTGAATTTCTGTAAATTGCTGCAACAATTTTATCGCCTACCACTATTGCTCTGATGTCTCTTGGTGGTCTATTTACAAATTCTTCTAAATAATGAACTTGGTATATTGGATACATGCTTTCTCTGCTTTCAATAATTCCTTCTGCTGAATCTTTATCATTTAGTTTTGAAATTAATCTGCCCCAGCTACCTACAGTTGGCTTGATTACTTTTGGATATCCGTGTGTTTCTAGATGTTCTATTGCAGCATCTTTTGAAAATGCAACAGCTGCATATGGTGTTGGAACTCCATATTTTTTTAATAGCATATGTGTAAACAATTTATTTCCTGCAAAAATTCCTGTATTAAGACAATTAATTACATTTACCCCCATCCCTTCAAGAGCTGCAGTTGAGTGTAGATTTCGATAATAGCTTACACACCTTTGAATAACTGGTCCATAGTCTTCTGGTTTTTTTTCTAAATCTAATGCTAAATTCTTACAGTCAACCATCTGTATGTTTATGTTCTTTTTTCTTCCAGCTTCTAGTAGAGCTTTTTCTTCCCAACGGATGGTATCATAAAGAATTGTAACGTCAGGACTCACTGCCCCCAATCCTCGCCAACCGACTGGGCAGGCTTTAATTGGAAACCGTTTGAGCCTTTTGCTAATTCAAAACTTGCGCCACATTCCGGACATGTTACAATTTCTCCTTCCACAGCATCTTTTGGAACGGAAATATCTGCATCACATTCTTCACATTTTGACATGTTTTCTCCTCACTTTCCCTCTTTATTTATCATTAATTATCTTTTTTTCAAGTCTGTCTTCTAGTGGAATTTCAATTAAATCTCCCATTCTGAGTTCTTTCAGACCTGCTGCAACTGCTTTTGCACCATCATCGTCTTTTTCAAGACCTAAAATTGACATCAAGTATGCGGCACCAGTTTTTCCTGCCAATTCCCCAAAGACAATTCTTCGTGTGTTTCCAACTGCTCTTGGTGGGATTGGTTCATAGGCTGCAGGATTTCGTAGTATTGCTGCAAGATGTGTTCCTGCTTTGTGTTTGTATGCAGAAGAGCCTACAATTGGTTTTGAATCATATGGTTTAATCGACGTATACTCTTCGATTAGCCTAGATAAGTCTAGTAGCATATCTAATCTGAAATCGTTTGGTGATTTGTATAGATATGTCAATGCTACTGCAATTTCTGCAAGAGGTGGAATGCCTGTTCTTTCTCCTATTCCATCAATTGTGGTATGTATCTGATCTACTCCTGCATCACATGCAGAAAATGCATTAGCTACTGCAAATCCTATGTCATTGTGGACATGTGCATCAAGTGGAACGTCTATCACGTCTCTTACTGTTTTAACAAAATTATACATCCCTATTGGACGCATAATTCCAACAGTGTCTGGCAAACTTATCCTGTCTACTCCTGCCTCTTCAATTGCCTTACACACCTTTAACAAAAATTCTGGCTCTGCTCTGCTTCCGTCCTCAACTGTAAATCTAATTTTTAGTCCATGTGATTTTGCATATTCTACTGTTTCAACTGCTCTGCTCAAGGCTTCTTCCCTTGTAATTCGTAGCTTATCTTTTAGATGAATATCTGAAATTCCAAGATATGCAGCACACCATTTTGCATCACAGCTTAACGAGATGTCTATGTCTTCTTTGAGAGCTCTTCCATGAGATACGATGTCCGCTTTTAATCCTTGTTTGATAATTGTTTTAGTTGCTTCTTTGTGATCTTTGGAAACAACTGGCGAAATTTCAATTTGATCTACTCCAAAATAATCTAACATCCATGCAATCTGTATTCTTTGTTTATTTGTAAATGAAACTCCTGGATGCTGTTCTCCTTCTCTTAGAGTACTGTCTAATACTTTGATTTTCTTTGGATTTTTGTCATATGCATTGTAAATGTCTGCATAGTGATTCGGATCTTTCATTACAGAAAACGTTCACATAAATTGAGAATATAAATATATTCGTACTACTTTCGCTGAAAATTACTTGCGATGATCCTAATTTAGGCAAGTATGGAAATTATAAACCGAAAGTCGCTTTATGCTACTTTTCTTAAAATAATTACTGTATTGGTGTCAATCACACCTGGAATTTTTCTTAATGCATCTATACTGCTGTTTATTTCAGAGATGTTTGTTGCACTGATTATTGTAGTTATGTCATACTGCCCAGTAATCTCGTAAACTGTTTTGACTCCTTCTAATTTTGCAAGTTTTTCTGAAACTTTTGATGTATCTGTTGCAGAATCTACAGATATTAACACAATAGCACTTGTAGCGTTTTCTTCTCCTATCTCAACAGTGAATCTTTTGATAGTCTTACTGTCTACGAGATTTTTTACTCTTCTTCTAACAGCTGATTCAGATAATTTTAGTTTCTTTCCAATATCTACAAAAGATTCTCTAGAGTCTTCTTTAAGAAAATTTATTATTTTTTCATCTACTTTGTCTTTATACATTATTTTTTTGCTCCTCTTTAGTAAGTACAATGTCTAGGGTTTGTAAAACTTTCGTTATGTCTTCTTTAGATATTACTAATGGTGGAAGAATTCTTAGAATGTTTCTACCTGAATATAGCATTAAAATTCCTTCTTTCATAAGGTTCATTAGAATGTCTTTTACCTCGAATTTCAATTCTACTCCTATCATCAATCCCTTTCCTCTAACTTCTCTAATTATCGAGTGTTTTTCTTTTAACTTTTCTAAACCTTCTCTGAATAGTTTTCCCATCTTCTCAGCATTTTCAATCAGACCGTCTTGTGTAAGCGCTTGTAATGTTGCTATCCCTGCAGCACAAGAAAGTGGGTTTCCTCCAAACGTCGAAGAATGTTCTCCTTTACTCATCGCAGCAAGAATGTCTGGTCTTACTAAAGTTGCACCCATTGGAACTCCTCCAGCAATACCCTTTGCAAGACATAAAATATCTGGTGCAGTATTCCAATGATCACACGCCCATAGTCGTCCTGTTCTGCCTAATCCTGCTTGTATTTCGTCAAAAATTAGAAGAATTCCTTTTTCGTCACAAACCTTTCTTACTTCTTGTAAAAATCCGTCTGGTGCAACATTGATCCCGCTTTCTCCTTGAATTGGTTCTAAAATAACAAATGCAGTATCTGCATCAATTGTAGAACGGAGAGATTCAATATCGCCAAATGATGCAAAAGAAACTTTTTCAACTAGTGGTTCAAACGCTTTTTTGTATTTTGGATTAAATGTTAATGAAAGAGCCCCTAGTGATTTTCCGTGATATGATCCTTTCATTGCAACCATTCCTTTTTTGCCAGTGAACTTTCTCGCAAATTTTATTGCAGCTTCTATTGCTTCTGCACCACTGTTGTTTAGATGAACTTGAGTCAATCCTTTTGGTGCCAGACCAATTAATGTTTTGAGAAATTCTTCTCTGGTTTTATTGTATAATGAGCTGTGTACTGTGATTATTTTGTCCACTTGTTCTTTGATTGCTTTTACTACTCTTTTATTTTGATGTCCAACAATTGCTACACCATATCCTCCCATGCAATCGATGTACTCTTTTCCATCAACATCCCAAACATGAGCTCCAACTCCTTTTTCAATTGTAACTGGAAATCTTTGATACAGACCTCCCATAAAGTCATCTTCAGTCATGTTTAATCACCGTACAATTATCGTGTGCTATAGCCGATGATATAGGATTTTCTCTTTGACCATTTGCAATGAGTGCTTCTTTTACTCCCATATCTAGAGCTTCAGTAGATGCAAGAATTTTCTTTTCCATACCTGGACCTATCTTTGGTCTGATTTCCTTTGCTTCTGCTAATGTTAGTTTAGTTACAAGCTTGTCATCCATGAAAAGTCCATCTACATTTGTTATGAACAACACTTTATCAGATCCTACACTTCCCGCTACATATGCTGCTGCTCTATCCCCGTCAACATTGAGAAACTCTGATTCTTCACTAATTGCAATAGGTGAAATTACAGGCGTCAAACCTTGGTCTAAAAGTGATTTAATGAAATCTGAATTGACTTTTGTAATTTTACCTGTATACCCTCCATCGATTGCCTGTTTTCGACCTTTTTCGTTGATAATTAGCAGTGTTTTTTTTCGCTCTGCTTGAATTACTCTGGCATCAACACCTGAAAGACCAATTGCATTGATTCCATTTTTTTGAAGCATTTGAACAATTGTCTTGTTGATTCGCCCAGACATTACCATTGTAAAAATTTCTGCTGTTTCTTTGTCTGTGTATCTACTCTTTATTCCACTAGGCGATGTTACGAATTTTGGTTCTTTTCCAAGTTGTTCACAAACTTTTGTAACTTCTTTTCCTCCTCCGTGAACTATGATTAATCCTTCTGTCTCTGCAACTTTTTTAATATCTGAAATAGTTGATGGATGTAAATTATCTACTACGCTTCCACCAATTTTGATTGTGATCATTTCTATACAGGAGTAAGTGGTGTGTATCTCAAGCCATCCATTTCATCAAAGCCACACATGACATTCATGTTTTGTATGGCAGAACCGGCTGCACCTTTCATTAGATTATCGGATGCTGAAATAGCAATCAATCTATGATTTTCTTCATCTATATCAAAACCTATATCACAAAAGTTTGAACCAACTACAAATTTTGGATCTGGGAATTTATACAATCCGTTTTTATCTCGAATTAATCGAATAAATCTTTCTTGACCGTAAGCTTCCCGATACATTTTCCATATCTCTTTTTCATCAATATCTTTTTTCATAAATGTATGATTTGTACATAAAATTCCACGAACTACATCTACTGCGTGTGGACTCATTGAGACATGAATTTTCTTTCCTGCAATTTCACTTAGCTCTTGTTCTATTTCACC
>SCUP01000263.1 GCA_004297665.1 Nitrosarchaeum sp.
ATTGTTGCAAATGGTTCTACACCGTTAGCAGAAGTATATGACAAAATGTTTCTCACATTACAATCAAAAAGACCAGATATTTTTTTGACATTAACTGATGGAGAACCATCAGATCCAGATGCAGTTCGTATAATGATTAAATCATTGAAAGTTCTTGGAATCAAGATGGTAGCACTAGGTTTGGGATCAAACACAGTTAGAGCAACCATAATTGCAAATAATCTAAGACATTTAGGATATGAGAAGACTTTGGCAGTAAGTAGATTAAATGATATTCCAAGTAAAGTGATAAGAGTTTTAGAAGAATGAAAACAGGTTGTAATAATTTAATACTTACAACAAGATAAAACCTAAAAAAGACACAAAAATTTGTGAGAGTTTCTTTACTATTGGCAATTCGGGTATTTTCATTATTTGGTACTGCTTATGCTGATACCCACTCAATTACAACACAAGAAATAATTCAAAATGATGAAAAGACAAATAACTTTGTAGATCTTATCATCGATACAATAAAGTCGATTTTTAATCTAGTGTATAATCTAGAAGACAATCCCAAACTGGAACAATGGGCTAGTCAAGTTATTCAAGATAGAGCTCAAAGAACTGAAGATAAAATCAATTCTAAATTAGGAATAACACAGGACACTTCAAAAATCAAAGTAGAATCAGATAAAATTCTCAATTCTGTAAAAGAACCTTAAATAACATAAATCACTATTTTACATGTCTAGAATTTAACATAAAAAAAAGATTAAAAACTTCTAAATTCGGTAACAAAACACGTGAGAATATGACCAATACAGAGATAACATCAGAGGAGATCTATGAAAATATTCAAAACAAAGTTCCATTATTAATTTTAGACTTACGAGCCCCAGAGAACTACATGGCAGGACATATTGAAGGATCTGCAAATGCCAAATGTACCAGTATGCAGCAAAAACAAGCAATCATGTCAAAACTTCCAATGGATCAAAAAATAATTCTTATAGATGATGACGGAAATGAAGCATCACAAAATGCTAACATGTTAGCAAGATTTGGTTTTGATGCACATTATCTCAAAAATGGAATAAGAAGTTGGAATAAAACACTGGTAAAAAGCAAACAAGATACGGTAATTTCAAATGAAAAATTATGGGAGTCTTTGAAGAGTGACAAAGATGTATTTTTACTAGATGTTAGAGAGCCAATGGAGTTTGCAGAATTTAAAATTCCAGGAGCGATAAATGTTCCATTATCAGAGTTATTTACGTCAAGGGCAGGAGAAAAAATTCCAAAAGATAAGAAGATAGTAACCATATGTTCTCATGGAAATAGATCAATGGTAGCTACATTTGCACTTGCACAAAGGGGAATCGAATCTACATCTTTGGAAGGTGGAATGTCTAGGTGGAATCAGGTTCTTAATGCAAATACTGCAATTAAAAATGTAGATTTGACAATTATTCAAGTTGAAAAAGTTGGAAAAGGATGTTTATCGCATATTGTGGGATCTGATGGTCAAGCACTAGTAATTGATCCAAATTACCCACCTTCAAAGTACATTGAATTTGCAGAAAAAGAAGGACTAAAGATCACCAAGGTCATAGATACACATCAACATGCAGATCATGTCTCTGCAGCTAAAGAATTAGCAAAAATTACAAATGCAGAGTTGTATTTTAGTGCAAAAGAAGAATACAAAATTGAGCACAAAAAAGTAGATGATGGAGATGTAATTCATATTGGAAAAAAGCAGGTACGAGTAATACACACTCCTGGACACACTGCAGGAAGCATGACATTTGTAGTTGATGATAAATATGCATTTAGTGGCGATACGCTATTTGTAGAGTCTGTTGGAAGACCAGATCTTAGAGATAAGGTAGAGGAATTTGCAAGTGATTTACACGATACTATTCACAAGAAATTATTAAAACTTGAATCAAACACAATGATATTTCCAACTCATCATGGCGAGGGCATAAAATCAACAGAGAATGGGATATTTTACACCACACCAGAAATGGCTAAAAAATTAGCGTTGTTAGATTTGAGCAAGGAAGAATTTGTAAATAAAGTTGTCAGTATAACTACTCCCAGACCCATGAATTATTCAATTATAATCAAGGTAAATAAGGGAACAATTCCAATTATTGAAGAACAAGTACCAGATTTAGAGATGGGACCAAACAGATGCAGCATACAATCATCTTAAAAATTAATTTTTTAAAACACTCAGAAACATTAGATGAATTACCTTGAAGTGTCTATCAGTATCACAGCCTTTTGCAGATTTAATAATATCTGGAAAAAAAACAATAGAATTAAGAAATTGGAATACAAATTTTCGTGGTGAATTTTTGATTCATACACCAATCAAAATAAGAACAGAAGATTGTAAGAGATTAAAAATTACAAAAAAATTAGTCACTGGTGCAATTATTGGAAAAGCTGAGCTTTATGATGTAAAAAAATATAATTCATCAAAAGAATTAAAAAAAGATCAAAAATTTCATTTTGCTTCAAAAAAATTTCAAGACAAAACTTTTGGATTCAAGATAAAAAATATCAAACAATTAAGAATACCAATTCCATGGAAAGGACAATTGGGATTCTTTGATGTGGAATTACCAAAAACAAGGATCAAAAACAAAGACATTGTAACTGATATTGTAGATGAAGAATATCGCTATCAATGGATTGGACATCATTAAGATCATCAATATTTGAAAAAAATCGGAGTAGTATATATAAAGGACCTATTTAAAGTCCGTCGACATGCCTCAAACAAAGCCTATTGTTAGTGTTGAAAATGTAGTTGCTTCTGCATCAGTAGACCAAAAAATTGATCTTAACGAAATAACTGAAAAATTTCCAGATACTGAATATCATCCCGAGCAATTTCCAGGATTGGTCTTTAGATTGCAAAATCCAAGAACTGCAACACTAATTTTTAGAACTGGAAAAATGGTATGTACTGGTGCAAAATCAGAAGATATGGCAATCAAAGCAGTCAACACAGTAGTTCAAAAGCTACGAAAAGGCAAAATCAAAATCAAAAATGATGCAGTGATCACAGTGCAAAATATTGTAGCAGCAATCAATCTAGGTGGTAAAATTCACTTAGAAAAAGCAGCCAGAACACTACCAAGAAGCATGTATGAACCTGAACAATTTCCAGGATTAATTCATAGAATGTTAGACCCAAAAACAGTCATATTGTTATTTGCCTCAGGAAAGCTAGTTTGTACTGGTGCAAAAAAAGAATCAGACGTATATCGTTCTGTTCATAATTTACATTCATTGTTAGAAGAAAAAAATCTAATGATATATGATCAGTAAAATTCCCATATCCAAATCATTCATAAAAATTTAATCATAATTGACTAAAGATACATTTGAAAAAGAAAAGAACAGACTTACTCCTGAAGAGGGGTTTGATTTAGTTGGAATAGATTATTTTGCAGATTCTGATAACAAATTGTATCTAGTAGAGCATTTTGAAATGTATCAAGATGCATTAAATGCAAAAAAAGAACGTAAAAATTCAGAAGAGTATTTTATTTTGTACAAAGGGGCAGGTGGAGAATACCTATGTAGATAGATTACAAAAAATAGTACAGCTTCACTTAATTTTACAAACTATCTTATCATTGACCATACAAATTCATATTCAGTGACAGATAAAACTACAGATTTAATTGATACATTTTATGACAAAGAAAAAAACATACAGAATAATTCAAATTCACAACAAATTATTAGAAAGAGTTCTAAAGCAAAATATCAAATTTTTGATGAGATAGAATTTACTCGTGGCAGAGAGATACTAGGAGACCTAATCGTTCACGGTATGGTAGCCTCAGGAGGGACAGATATAGACTGGTTAATTGAGCATAATGGTGGTTTTATCATCTTGGAATTCAAGGGATTTCATAATGACAAGATCAACATTGCAAAAGGACAGATGATTGCATATGAAAAATTACATGAGAAATTAAATCAGGCCACAAAATGTTATCTGTATATTGTTGGTTGTGATGATATAGATTTTTCAAATCCGGATGCAACAATTTGGATTTTTGAAATGAAGCAATGGAAAATAGGAGCAATTCCAAAAAATACAAGTGATATTTATGGTGATGATTCAGGAAAACAAAACAAGTTCATTGTTTATCGTGAATATATGGAAGAGATTAGCATAGAAAAACTAAGAGAGATGATTGATTCGCATTGGAAAGAATTTGAAAAAGTTATGTCCTAAAAGAAAATGTTTTTGATTTTGTTTCTAAATTATTTTCTACTTTTATGGTAAATGTACCAGATTTATCCCATCCAGAACCTCCAGCTATTGCCAATGTAGAAAATCTACCGTCACTTTTAACAGAGATTTGTTCAGACCAAACTAATTGATCTTCTTGATTTTCTATTGAGAGATTTATTTTTCCAGATGCATTTGATGTTCCACTAATTGAAATAATATCACCTTTCTGATATGCAGATAAATCTGTTTGAATTGAAAGAGTGGAGGATGAGTCCATAGGGATTTGGGAGCTATCAAATTTAATATAAGAAACTCCAGAAAGAGATACACCGATTATAATCATTAGTGCAAATATTACTCCACTTATACCTAACAACATTTTTGTATTTTTAGATTTCAACTTTACAGTTTGTGGATATATTATTTGTGGAGTTTCGATTTTTTGTTTTGTAGATATATTTGAAAATGATACATCTGGAATAACAGGTTTTTCTTCGACTGGTTTTTCTTCGACTGGAGGTGCTCTACCAAGATATTTTTCAGCCAAATTTCTAACATAGTTTCTCTCGTAGTTGCTAATCACTTCATTATTTTCGCAAGCTCTAAGAATTTGTTTTAGTATACGTTCATCACCTTTTTCTTTATCCAATAAATCCTGTACATCATCAATGAGAGGATCAGTCATGCGTGTTTTATTCTCCTATTAGATTATTTATGAAGTTACCTTGTTTAAGATTACTAAAAATTAATACAAACAGGCTCGAATTGTATCTTGATAGAAAACAAGGCT
>SCUP01000264.1 GCA_004297665.1 Nitrosarchaeum sp.
ATGATTTTGTCATTCCAAGTTACAGGCTATTCTCCTGGAAATGGTTGGGCAAATGCTCTAGCATTAGTTAAAGTCATTCCTTCAAACGGATCTCCTATAGCTGATGCAGGTCCAGATCAAAGTGTATCTGAAAATGCCCTAGTCAAATTAATTGGAACTGGTACTGATCCTGATAATGATAAGTTACGATATTCTTGGACACAAAAATCTGGAATGACTATTGATCTCTATGAACAAGCTACATTCTCTGTCTACTTCTTTACTCCTGTTATTAGTACTAATTCTGAAACATTAGTTTTTGAACTAACCGTTACTGATTCCCAAGGCAACTCTGACAAAGATGACGTTGCTGTAACAATTAACACTGTTAACTTACCACCAAGAGCATCTGCTGGTCCAGATAGAAAGGTAATTGGAGGATCTAATGTATCTGTCACTGGTTTAGGTACTGATCCTGAGAATGGTCCAATAACATATTCATGGAAACAAATTGCAGGCGAAACTGTCTCATTTGATACAACTAAACCATCATTTTCATTTACAGCACCATCTGTAGTTTCTGGCGAAATTAAACGAATGGTATTCCAACTAACTGTGACGGACTCTGAAAACCAACATGGTTCTGATCAATTAATTCTCTTGGTAGTTCCAGCAAACAGTGCACCTATTGTAGATGCGGGAGTTGATCAAACTACTGATGAAAATACCATCTTGAATTTGTTATGCTCTGCAAGTGATTCTGACGGAGATATGGTTAGTTTCACCTGGTCTTCATCTAATAGTGAAGTTGTAATTGGCGATAGCTCATCTGCAAGTACCACTGTACAAGTTCCTGCAGTCATTGAAGACCAAGCAATTACTATGACCTGTAGTGCCACTGATGGTCAATTATCATCTTCTGATGCCATGAAGATTAATGTTGTAAACTTGTTGAATCTACCTATCGTAGCAGATGCAGGAGCTGATCAAATTGTAAATGAACATGTCAAAGTTTCATTGGATGGTAGCATGAGCAATGATCCTGAAGGTCAGGAACTCTCATACATGTGGACACAAATTTCTGGCGAACAAGTAGTATTATCATCTGCGTCTTCAGTAACTCCATCATTTACCTCTCCAACTGTAGCTAACGGTGAAATCAAAGTACTAGTCTTTGAACTAAAAGTATTTGATGATAATGGAAGAGAAAGTGTTGACACTGTAACAATTACAGTTGATCCAGTAAACGCACCACCACAAGCAACTGCATCTGCAAAACAATCTTAATTTTAAATTCTCAAATCTATTAAATTAGATTATTCTGTGACTAGGAATTTATGTATATTTTAGAAAGATAAAATCTTCATATGCCATTTCATAAAATAATTCCCTTTATCTTGTGTCAAACGTTCAGACTCTAGATAAACTCTAATGTTTAGCTGAAGCTATTTAGCTGTGCCTATTTTTCCTCATGTATTTATAATATAACGATGTTATGTTCTTCATGTCTACTGAAAATCTAAACATGGATTATTCAAAATATGATTTTAAAGATTCAACTGATTTGTATGTACATCTAAGCAAAAAGGGTCTCTCAAAAGATACTGTTATTGCTATTAGTAAAATGAAAGACGAGCCACAGTGGATGCTTGATTTTAGATTACGCTCTTATGAAATTTTTATGAAAAAACCAATGCCAACTTGGGGTGGTGATCTAAGTCATATTGACTTTCAAAATATTTACTATTATGCAAAGGCAACTGAAAAAACTGAAAAGAACTGGGATGATGTTCCAGCAGAAGTCAAAGCTACTTTTGATAAATTAGGTATTCCAGAAGCTGAAAAGAAATTTCTAGCTGGCGTTGGTGCACAATATGAATCCGAAGTTGTCTATCATAGTCTAAGAGAAGACTTGGCAAAACAAGGTGTATTATTTTTGGATACTGACTCTGCACTAAAACAATATCCTGAAATCTTCAAAAAATATTTTGGTAAAATAATTCCTCC
>SCUP01000379.1 GCA_004297665.1 Nitrosarchaeum sp.
TAGTATCCTATTTTTGGATCTGAGTTGATATCAATTTTTTTAGAAATGCCACCAAATAATGCAGTAACCTCTACATTTTTGAATGCATTTGTAACTCCTTTGTATGAACCAGGAGTATCTTCAGGTTCAGTTATTTTAAAAACAAAATCATTTCTTATACCTACAACTGGAGGTTCAAGTCCCCAACCTACTTCAATTTTGTAAGGTTCTACCTCAACTGTAGTATGAGCAAAAGATTGAGATACAAATCCAACAGAAAGCAACAATCCGATTAATCCCAAAATAACAACTTTCATGACTGTTATTTTATTGTCACATGTTATTATCTTTACGTGAATTGGTACAAACTTCGAATTAAATGAAAACTGTTTAAATTGTCAAACATAATCTGAAAAGTAAATGAGTAAATTTCTAATTATTTCACTGCTCATTTTATCAATATCCATTCCATATGCTGCAGCTCATCCATTTACGATGGAAACTAGTCCAAATTCAGCATCAAATGCACAAATTGGAATTACAGAGATTATTGTTCATTTTTCTGAACCAATTGAAATTGATTTTAGCTCTCTTAAAGTATTAGATAGTAATGGAGAACAAATTGATAATAAAGATTCTAAATATTTTGACGGTGATGATTCCCTAATTGTAACTACGCCACCATTAGAAGATGGAGTTTATACTGTAACTAGTAAAGTTCTATCAAAAATTGACGGACATTTAGTTGATGATGCATTTATTTTTGCAGTAGGTGATGTCAAAATTGATGTTGGTGCAAGTCACAGTCAAAATGTTTCTGAGCTAGTATTTTTGCCTGAAGCTGGAGCAAGATTTCCAGGGCTTGTTGGTCAAACTATTATTTTAGGTGTTGTAATTGCTTCAATACTAATCTGGGGAACTCAAAGTAAACAATTAATCAGAAAGGAATTAGATAAACTGGAATATTTTCATCATGAAAAATTCATGACAATTACAGGTATTGGACTAGTACTTGTTTTTGCATCAAATATT
>SCUP01000265.1 GCA_004297665.1 Nitrosarchaeum sp.
TATTTTTTAGCTCAATTTAGGCACAAAAATATAGATTACTGCAATAATTTCCATTCTCCCAACTATCATTAACATACTTATCACGATTTTTACTGTCATGTCTGTATCAAAATCTACTATGTCTGGGGTTAGCCCTGTGGTAGTGATTATGGAAGTTGCTTCATAGAATGCAGTTTCAAAACTCTTATTTTCAATTGTTGTCAAATATTCTGCTGTTATGGTTATAGTTCCTAAAAATAATATCACTACCAATACTGTTGATATCAACTCTTTTTTTCTTTGTGGTTTTAACTCCGATCGATATGTCTTGTTAAGTAACTTTGCACAATCTCTTAGCTGCAATAATCTAAAAACCTTAATTCCTCCAGCAGTTGAAAAAGCACATCCTCCTATGATCATTAATAAAATCAAAATTGTATGTGTGGCACCATTAAAATTCACACTGTCTTGTGAATGTAATCCTGATGTTGTGCTGGCTGATACTGCATAAAACATACTAGTTAAAGGATCTAATCCACTAAACAAAATAAATAATAATATTGCAACAAATAAAATTATAAAATATGCTAGGACTTCTTTGCCAAGTTTTGGTGAGAGAAATTTTTTTCTAACAAATGAATAGTGAAATGTAAATGGTAATGCCCCAAATATCATCGCACTCATTAAAATTATTTGTTCTTGCCATCCAATATTATCTAGAATTGTAGATGTCGGCAAAAACCCGCCAGTCGCAAATGCGCTTATGACCAATGAAAAATTATCAATGATGTTTAACTCTCCAAACACATAGAGCAAGCTCACAACAATTACAATGTATAATGTAAAAATTATTGTAATGGTTCCAAAGAGCTCTCTCATGTGTAGTGATCTGCCTGAAATAAAACCTCGCATTGATTGTATTTTTGATTCTGGATAAAGTGCAGTGATTACCAAATAAATAAAACTCATCCCGCCTACTAATTGTGTAAAACTTCTATAGAATGTAAAACTCTGAGGCAGGTTTTCTGGCTCGTCAATTAGCGTCAATCCTGATGTGGTAAATCCCGATACGCTTGAAAAAAATGCGTTGACAAATCCGTCCGTTGCTGATTCTTGACTTGGCATTACATACAGATATGGAATTGTCCCAAATAGCGATAATACCAATAAACTTGATAATACGAGAATTGATGCTTGTTGAATATTCAGACTTGCTTTTTCGCCGTATGCATTAAGGAAAAACCCTGTTACAAGTAAAAGTACCGTGGTAAGATAAATTCCTGCAGCCGTTACAGTCTCTCCTAATGTTGTTGATAATATTGCAGGAACAAGCAACAAAACTCCTGCAAATTGCAATACAAATCCAAGATTTCCTAAAATCGCTTTTACAGGAGGACTAAATAGGTGAGGCGCTGTGGCTGTGGCATCTCTTATCACATTTGCAATAGTTCCTTGAAAAATTATTCCAATGACTTCATTTTTTTTAGACACAACTGGAAGTTTTCTAATTTTACTATCCCTCATCATATGAAGTGCTTCCTGCAGTGTTGTTTTTTCCCTAATTGTAATTAACGGTGCAGACATGATGTCTTTCAGAGATGCTGACTCTGCATATGTCATGATCTCACTCATTTTATTTATGATGTCTTCGTCTGTAACAATTCCAATTGGTAAATGATTGTCATCAATTACAATGATGTCGTCTCTTTCAGAGTCTTGAAGCATTTTAGCTGCTTGTCTAACTAGTGTATTTTGATCTAACAACAGAAAATCTTTACTCATGTATGATGAAACATGTTTTGTAAGAACATACGATACTGAACGTTCAGGGTTTAGTGACATCAAGCTTTACTTCATTATTGACATTAAATAATTTGGGGTTGCACATCTGTTCAGATCGTTATAAAAAATTAACACAAATCCAATCAATTGCTTAGTATCTTTATAAGCACTGAGTTGAAACATTATGCGTAGATATTATGGAAATTGATCAAGCACAAGAGCCTGATTATGAATCAGTCAAAATTGATTATGTTGGGTTTGTAGATCCTTATGCCGTTGAAGGGATGTTGGTTCTAAAAGGAGATGATGGCAAAGAATTTCACATGAGGGCTTTTTCTGGTGAAGTTGCCAGACACATATCCAGTTTTGTTGAAAGTGCAAGCGATTCAGTACCATCAATTTACAAAATGATGGAAGAAATCTGTGAAGAAAATGAATTGGTTTTAGTCAAGGTCAAAATTTATGAAAGTGGAGAGGTATTGCGCGCTAATTTGTATTTCACTGGAAAAAAAGATATGGTATTGCGAAATTACCGTGCATCTGATGCTATGGCTTTGGGAACCTTGTATAATATTCCAATTCTGGTTAGAAAAAATCTCCTTAAAGAACACATGGAAGCCTGAAACAGTATATGAATAATCCTTGAATCATTCTCGATTACTGTTAGATTGATACTTGCATGTTTCTGTATTCTAAATTGAAATTGGTTTTTGATTAAATTTAATACAAATTGTATTTATTCCATCAATAATTTCTTGAATTTTTGGATACGTTGATTTATTTTCAGATATGTCATTTTTAATTATTCTAAGATAGTGCAAAATCTTTTTGATTTGTTTGTTTTTCTGAGTTTTTGAGATTGGTGCATTTGCCAAATCTTTTAGATTTGCAGATATGTCACATAATTTTATAATTTTTGATTGAAATGATGCATCTTTTAACTGGTTGATGTATTGCATTTCTTTGTCTTTTTTTGGAATGTTTTGATCTTTTGATAATGATAAAACAATCACTGCCACTTCTCTTCCAAATCTTTCATTGATCTGATCAAACGTAACATCTGTACTCTCTATGATGTCATGAAGCCACGCTGCACACAATACCTCTTTGTCTGTGACTCCCAGATTTTTGAGTCTGTTTACAACTCCCTCTAAATGATCAGAGTATGGAGTGACTCCGTCTTTTCTTTTTTGATTTTTGTGTTTTTCATGGGCAAATTTTTTTGCAGCCAATACAATATCTGTGGTATCTTCCATCACAGTATCGTTTCTTTTCTAATATGTAGAGGTTTATTCTCTAATTCTCTGTTTAAAATTATACAATATATATGATAAATGCTTCATAATTCGGCAAACTCATCAGCAATCAGATATAGCTTTTCTATTAATCATCAGCAATTGATTATTCTACATTCTAAGATATATGGGTATAATCGATATTTGCTTGACAAATCATAACATTTTTCATATCCAGAAAACTAATAATTCTTCATGGCTAATCTTGATGCTTTGTATC
>SCUP01000266.1 GCA_004297665.1 Nitrosarchaeum sp.
TCCAACTACAACTGTATCAATTCCATGAATTTGCATTCTATCTGATTTTGCTAGTTCCCATGCACCATTTCCTCCAACTACTACATGAAAATCATATTTCTTTTTTAATTGAATAATGTTAGCACACATTTTTTTGAATTTCATTGCAACATATGATAATTTTTCAGGTGACATAGTTGTTGTAACCGGTGCCATTCCAAGAGGATCCATCACATTGATACCAACTACCTTGGTATCTGGACCAATTGACTTTTCTAACATCTCCGGATTTGCAATAAATACTTCATCACGTTTGTATCCTTGTAGTAATGCACTCTCTACTCTTCTTAATCCCACTTGAGCAACTTTTGATTCACCTGTAATCGGGTCTGTTTCAACAGGTGGGCAGAAAACTTTGTCAAAAACCCACTCTGGAAGTACTTCATATGGTCCACATGCAATAAATCCATACAAAAAATTTCCTCTATAATTTGTCATTAAACTACGATCAGCAGTAAGGACAATTCGTTTACCAGCCAATATTAACAAGATTCGTTCTTGTATGGTATATATGATTTACGAGGTTACTTCATAATTTTCTAAAATTTCTAAATTATTGGTGTTATTTTGTTCTGTTTTTTCGTACTGCTCTATTTGCAATATTTGCTGCTATAGCACCAGCTGCAATTCCATTGTCTATATTTACTATTGATAATCCTAATGAGCAACTTTGTAGCATTGATGCAAGAGCTGCTATTCCTTTTCCACCGTAACCATATCCTGCTGATGTGGGTACTCCAATTACTGGAATATCTACCATTGATGAAACTAAAGTTGCTAGCGCACCTTCCATTCCAGCCGCAACAATTATGCAATCCACTTCTTTCTCTATCATTTCTTTTAAAACTGGAAATATTCTCTGAATTCCTGCAACTCCTACATCGTAGCTTGTAATGCATTTACAATTCATTGCCTCACACATTAATCTGGACTCTTCAGCAACTCCTATATCTGATGTTCCAGCTGTAAGTATGCCTATTTTCCCACCCTCAAACTTTATTGGATTTTTAAAAAGTAATATTGATGATGAATTTTTTCCAGTTTTGACTTTTACTTTTAATTTTTTTGCAAACGATAAAATTTTTGAATAATCATTCTTATTGATTCTTGAAACAACAACTGAGTTTGTTTTCTCCAGTGTTTTTTTAATTATTTTTTTAATTTCATCTAATTTTTTAGTTTCTGCAAAAACTACTTCTGGTATTCCTCTTCTTTTTCTTCTATTTATGTCAATTTTGGCAATGCCTTCTATTTTTTCAATTGAATATAGTGATAATAGCTTTTTTGCATTATTTACTGAAATTTTTCCTTTTTCCAGAGACTCTAAAATTTCATGAATTTCCAATGATGTTTTATATTTATTTGAATAAAAAAACTCTTTTAGATTTGTATGCCTGAAATTGCACTCTTTACACTTTGTATTCCAGTATCAAATACTTGTCTTTCTTCATCATTTAGTTCTAACTCTATTATTTTTTCAACCCCATTCTTTCCAATTACTGCTGGAACTCCTATTGTTACATCTGTGTGACCATATTCTCCATCAAGATATGTTGCAACAGGTATCACTTGTTTTCTGTTTCTTACCACCGATTCAATCATTGCAGAAATTGCATTTCCTGGTGCATGTACTGTTGCACCTTTTAATTCAATAACTTTTGCTGCAACTTGTTTTGTATTTTGAACAAGTTCATCTAATTTTTGTTTTGGAAGAAGTGA
>SCUP01000267.1 GCA_004297665.1 Nitrosarchaeum sp.
TGCTTTACAGACATTTGATTTAGGCTCAATTTCCCATTGGACTAATTGTACATACTGATTTTAATAGGATAATCGAGATTTCCCATTATGGATTCGGAATATGTCGATGAAGAAGGACTACTCAAAGTCATAAGAGCCTTTGAGTTATCTGAAGCAATTACAAAACTCAACTGGAATTGGGATAGTTATTCAGATGCCATTAAACAAGCACATGAATTAATGGAAAAAAGTCAAAAACTTTTCGTAGAAATTTCAGAATATGAACAAAGAATGGGATCTAAACTTACCAAGTATCAAAAAAATAAAATCAACAGTGCAGTAGAAGATTTAGGAAAACTAGTTCCATACATGAAAAATAAAATCAAACCTACTGAAATTTTAGAAAGATCAGATTAGATTTTAATGAACGAATCTTAAAATTTCGTGTTGAAAATAGGTAAATATGAAAAAAATGCGAGCCATGGTACTATCTGAATGTGCTTTAATTGAAACTAGACCGTTAAAATTAACCGAAATTGACAGACATGAAATTAAAAAATCAGATGAAATTTTATTAAAAATTGAAGCATGTGGAGTTTGTCACTCGCAACTGCATGGAATTGAAGGAGATTGGAAAGATATTGGAATTCCCCCAACTTTGCCTACAGTTCCAGGGCATGAGGTAGTAGGAAAAGTTATTGAGATCGGCAGTAATGTTACCAAATTCAAAATTGGAGACAGAGCAGGAATAACACCATTACTGGAGGCTTGTAAAGTATGTCAGTATTGTAAAGAAGGAAAAGAACAACTTTGTGAATCATCAATAATTACAGGAGAGTCACTCAAAGGAGGATATGCAGAATACATTACAGTATCAGAAGACTTTGCAACAAAAATTCCGGAAAGTATGAAATCAGAATATGCAGCTCCATTGTTTTGTGCAGGAATCACAGCATACAAAGCAGTAAAAGCCGCAGAACCACGATCACACAAAAAAATTGGCATATTTGGAATTGGAGGGGTTGGTCATATGGCAGTACAGTTTGCAAAAGTAGAAGGATGTGAAGTTATTGCATTTTCACGCAGTAAAAGTCATCTGGATGTTGCAAAGAGGTTGGGAGCGATGGACACTATGACTTTTTCTGAAAATCAAGAATTTCTAGATGAATTAAAAAAAAGACACGGAATGTTAGATGCTGCGATTGTTTTTGCCCCAGCAGATATAGTAACAGATGTTGCAATCAAATCAGTAAAGAGAGGAGGATTAATAGTAATTGCTACAGTTGGTAAAAATCCAACATTTTTTGCATTTGATGAAAAAACAATTCGCGGAACTGTGATTGGGTCAACAAAAGATATGGAGCAAGTAATCAAAATATGTGATGAAAAAAAATTCATAGTGATAACAGAGACATACCCATTGGAAAAAGCAAATGAAGTTCTCAAAAAACTAAAAGATTCTCAAATTCAAGCAAGAGCAGTATTAATGCCAGAACTTTGAAATTAGATAAAACAAAAATCACGTAATTCTTTCTATTGCATCAAACCCTTCATCAGTTGTAGGAATGTCAAAGGAATTGATTTGTTCAAGGATCACATCTTTTGGTATGGATTTTCTGGTTTTCTTTTCTCGGTTCTTTAATCTCTCAAATATTGTATTTGTTGGTAATTCAAAACTCACTGCAAACAATTCTAAATGTTTTCCATTCTCTATTGCAAATGTCTTTAATTCATTAATTAGTGAAATTCTAATGTTGCGTTTTAAGTGGGTTCTATCTATTACAAAGTCCTTGTCATTTAAGATGCATTCATGTATTTTTTCAAAAAATTTAGTTGTAATGTAATCAAATTTTTTTTTATTTTGAATATAATTAAATGCATCAGTGTAGGAAATGTCCATTTTTTCTGCTAATTGTTCAATTATAGAATCGGTGGAACAAACAATGTATTCCTTGTGAGAATTGACCCATGTGGTTTTGCCAGAGCCTGAGACTCCAACCATGAATATTCCTTTCATAGTTTAACATGACTTTTGGCAATTATTTGGGTTACCCCATACTACAAAGCATTAGGTTAGAATTGAATTTACGTTGATTTTGATTTTAAAAGCAACTTTACAATAGTTTAATTACAACACGATTTCACCAAGTTTTAGAAAGATATGCCATTTGATGGACCAAGAGAAA
>SCUP01000032.1 GCA_004297665.1 Nitrosarchaeum sp.
ACCATTGCTATTTTCACAGGAATTGGACCTGTATTACGAACTGTAACATGTATTTCAGAATCAATAAATTCAATTTTTTCTATAGTTATTTCTGGCAAAGATACTCCAAATTCAAGCAAATCCGAACTAGGACCGATTAAATACAATATCATAATAACAAGAAAACCAAATGGAATTATTCCACTTGCAATGGTTTTTACCTTTGAGTAGTTTTTCTTAATTTCCATAATCTATTCCTGTTTGTGATTTTTGATCTAGATTATCATTTACTAGAAATATTCCAACCCAACCTTTTTCTGAAAATTCTACTTTATGTGCATGAAATAGATATTTTCCAGGATAATCATATTTGAATTCCATGATACCTCTTTCAGTTTGAGATAGTGTTATCATATCAGTGTATGTAGAAGGAACAGTGCTAGTACCTGTAGGATAATAATTGTACAGATTTCCATGGAGATGAAGATTGTTTATTGGATCAAACTCCACCATATTTACAACATAGATGCGGATTAATTCATTTGTTTTAATTTGGATTGGATGATGCTGGTAATAAAATGGAATTGAATTAGCAGCATAGAAATTATTTTCAGTATCAAAATCAGTATCAAATCCATTTAGAACCATAACCATTTCATCAGCTGGTGGTCTTCCTTCTTTTGGATCTACTATGTAAACACCATAAAGGCCATGTGAAATATGTTCTTCAAGTGGCATAACATGACAGTGATATGGATGAACTCCCACAGGACCAGCTTCAAATTCATAAGTAAATTGTCCACCATCAGGACCCACAGTTTCAAATACACCATCCATCTCAGCTGGATGAATTCCATGAAAATGCATTGTGTGAAATTTTGAACCATTGTTGATGAAATGAATTCGAACTAAATCGCCTTCAGTTGCACGAATTGTAGGACCAGGGACAGTTCCATTAAAAGTCCACACATTGTAAAAAACACCAGGTGATATTTCTTGTATTTTATCATCCTCTGCAATTATTGTAAATTCTCTAATTGTTTGACCATTTTTTGATTCATAGATCCTTCCATAATTAAAATCTCGAAGATATTTTTCCGGATCGAATTCAACGGTTGAAGCAGTATAAAGCGGATCTAAAACATCTCCAGATGTACGAATTACTTGACCTGAATGAGTAACAAACACTTTTGGTTCTAATTGAGCTTCAGATAATACCGAAAAAACAATAATTGTTGAAACACCAATAATTGCAGATAACATCAACATAGTAGTTGATCGATTAAGTTTCAAGGATAATCAATATAGATAATTTGTTTATTTAAAAGTTAGCCTAGGCTAACTTTTTTAGTCTAATCTAAATTTCTGAAGTAAAATGAATTTTATTTATTAAAAATTAGGTTTAAACTAAAGAATATCACAAATAAACTATGCAAAGATCAGGCATTCTTTTTGTGATTGTAGGTAGCATAGTAGGTGTGGGAATAATACTATCATTTTATGGAAACCAAGTAATTTTTGAGGATTTAATCAAAGGAGAAGGTCAAGTCAAATTTGGAGAAAATTTGATAATTCCAGTTGAATTAGATAATACGGAAACACAAACTGGAATCTATGCAGTTCAGATAATTAATTTTAAAGAAGGGATTACAGCAAAAATATTAGATCCATTTGACAATGAAATAGAATCTCAATTAATTGATGAGGAAGTTTTTGAAGGACGATTCAACATTGCAGTGTCAGGAATATACAAATTAGTTATTGAAAATACAGATGAAAAAGAAATCAAAATCTTTGGAGT
>SCUP01000355.1 GCA_004297665.1 Nitrosarchaeum sp.
GGCACTCCAGAGCAAGTCATAAAAAATTCTGTCTGTGATGCATGTGCTCAAGCAACAGAAGGTTATGACAGCAAACTTGGAAATGACTTTACAAGAACCTTATGTAAACAAGCATTTGAGATTCTCTATGATGCAATAATGAATAACAAACCAGAAAACTATCCATATGGTTCAATGTTATCTGGTATTGGATTTGGTAACTGTTCCACTACACTTGGACATGCATTATCATATGTTTTCTCAAATGAAGGAGTACCACATGGTTATTCTTTGTCTTCTTGTACTACAGTTGCGCACAAGCATAACAAATCCATCTTCTATGATAGATTCAAGGAAGCCATGAAAAAGCTAGGCTTTGACAAACTTGATCTAAAAGCTGACGTTTCAGTTGCAGCAGATACCATAATGACTGACAGAGGACACTTGGATCCAAACCCAATTCCAATCTCCAAAGAAGATATCATCAAGTGTCTACAAGATATTAAATCAGGTAATCTGTAAAGAATTCCTATATTTTTTACATTTTTTCTATTTTATTAATAAACTGCAAAATTGGCTGTTTTGACTAAACTTATTTATGCTGATATTGTTGTTTCAGTGTATGATTACTGAAAAACCATTAAAATTCGGTATTCAAAATGGCTTAAATGTTGCCAGAGCAGGTTACACTGAAGATCAAATTTTAACTGCTTGCATGCTTGCTGATAAAACAGGTTATGACTCTATTTTCTATATGGATCACACAAATGTTCCACAATGGAAAAATGCAATTGTTTTAGATCCTTGGGTAATGCTATCTGCAATTGCCGCAGTTACAAATAATGTTGAACTAGGAACCTGTGTAACTGATGCAATTAGAAGACACCCATCAAATATTGCACTAGCTGCAATTACACTTGATAGAGTTTCAAAAGGAAGAGCAATTTTAGGAATTGGTGCAGGCGAGGCTCAAAATCTAAAAGAATTTTGTATTCCATTTGAAAAACCAGTTTCTAAATGGGAAGAACAAATTCAAGTTATAAAAATTTTGTATGGTTCTACTCCTGATCACACTGTAAATTATGATGGTAAATATTACAAATTAGAAGGTGCATGTCTTCAAGCACCACCAATTAGAAAACCTCATCCCCCAACATACATGGCATCAGGTGGTACACGTACTTTGGAACTGACTGGAAAACTTGGAGATGGATGGTTGCCAATTGGTTACACGCCAGAGTTGTTTGAAGATCATGCAAAACAAATTCAAACATCTATGAATACACATAACAGAACTCAAAAAGAAAAAGATACATTCCAATATGCATTAGATATTGATGTTTATTTTTCAGAAGATGCCGAAGAATCTTGGGCAAAAATGAAAGAAGCAGTAAAGGTAAGTTTGTTCAAACCTGAAGTGTTACGTGTTCACGGTATTAAAGAAATTGAAGGATTTGATTTTGTAAAATACTTTACAGAA
>SCUP01000268.1 GCA_004297665.1 Nitrosarchaeum sp.
GGAATATTCATGTTGTTTTTTCTTGCATACTCAATGAAATACTGCATCTGCTTTGATGTTGATACCAAAAGTGCAGATAACCCAATAGCATCAGGTTTTACTTCATCTATTTTTTCTAAGAATTTTTGTAGAGGTACTTGCTTTCCCAAATCATAAACAGTATAACCATTATTTTGAAAGATGGTCTTTACCAAATTCTTTCCAATATCATGAACATCACCGTAAACGGTTCCAAGTACGAGCTTTCCTTTAGACGAGCCTTCTTCTTTGATTAGATATTTTTCCAATTCTCCTACTGCTGCCTTCATGCATTCGGCTGATTTGAGAACAAATGGCAGGATCAATTCACCTGAGCCAAATTTATCACCGACTTCCTTCATTGCAGGAAGTAGATCCTCATTTAGTGTTCTAATTGCACCTTCATGAGTAATTGCAGGAGAGACATTTAGAGAAAAAATACCATTGTGATTTTCAATAATTTCATTTTTTCCTATCTTTTCGGCAATAGCAGAAACAACATCGTTTTGAATTCCATCTTTTAATCTATTTACAATTCTAAAGTTTGCACGTTTTCCAGGAGGCCAGGTTGGATCTACATCAATTTTTTTTGAAATACTATCATCTTGCGTACCTGTTTTTTCAAAATAGATTATTAGTTCAGATAATGCATTTGGATGAGTATTAAAGATTAGATCTTCAGCAAGTTTTTTTTCTTTTGCATTAATTTCCCCATAAGGAATTATTTCTTTTGCATTTACAATAGCGGTATCCAGTCCAGATTTTACTGCATGATACAAAAATACAGAGTTGAGAACTTTTCTTGCATAGGGAGCTAATCCAAAACTAATATTGCTTAATCCCAAAGTTGTAAATGAGTTTGGAAATTTTTCTTTTACAAGTCTGATACCTTCCAAAGTGTTTTTTCCTGCATCTAAAAACTCGTCTTCTCCAGTAGCAAGTGTAAATGTCAAAACATCAAAAATAAACTGCTCAATTTTTAATCCATATTTTTTTCCTGTTTCATAAAGTAATTCTGCAGTTTCAACTTTCTCTTGAGGAGTTTTTGCCATGCCTTTTGGTCCAATACATAATGCAATTGCAGGTAAACCATACTTTGCCATTATTGGTGCAAGTTTTGCAAATCTACTTCCATCTCCTTCCAGATTAATGGAATTAATTATCGGTCTTCCGGGAATTTGCTCCACAGCAGCTTCTATCACATCGGGATCTGTAGAGTCAATTACAAGCGGGGCATCAATTTCCAAGCTTAGTTTTTTAACAAGATTTAACATGAACTGACGTTCATCAGCTCGCTCAGTAGTGGCAACGCAAACATCAAGACAGTGTGCACCATCTTCTGCCTGGATTCGTGCTAAATCAACTAATCCATCATAATCATCATTTAGTACAAGCTGTTTTGCTTTTCTGGAACCTTGTGTGTTGATTCTCTCTCCAATAATTAGAGGTGGTGGCAATTGTTTCAAATCAACTGCTTTTAGTGCAGAGCTAACTCTAGGGATAGTCAATGTGATGAATTCTCCTCAGTTTTTCTAAATACTTAACCCTTGATAGAATAGGCTTTTTCGTCAATTACTTTTCTTAGTACAGCAATATGCTCAGGATTTGTTCCACAACAACCACCAATTATTCGAACTTTTTTGTACTGTTTAAGAAAATCACCAAGCACTTCGCCCATTTTCTCAGGAGTCATCTTGTATACTGCTTGTCCTCCCTGATTTTCAGGCATGCCTGCATTAGGAACTACCAACAAATTATGCTCATTTTGCTCATCAAGCCATCTAACGCTTGGAGTCATTTCAATTGGACCTGTAGAGCAATTCAAACCAAAAACATCAATGCCCATATCAGATACAGTTGTGTATGCAGCTTGAATGTTTGTTCCAAGTAACATTTT
>SCUP01000269.1 GCA_004297665.1 Nitrosarchaeum sp.
TATTTTCAATTAGTACTCTCAGAGTAATTCATTTTCAATTATTTGATGGAGTGTTTTGATTAATTTGAAAAAAATTTTTGTAATATTTTTAATGATTGGTCTGTTAGCTGTTTTTCCAAATTCCAGTGTTTTGGGAAATATCTATGCTGATAACTTAATCCAAGAAACTACTAACTCATTATCTTATGAAAATAATAACTCATTATCTTATGAATATAGTAAATCTGTTTTACTAAATTTACATGAAACATTAAATCTTCAACATGACAGCTCAAACTATAATTCAAAATCTTTACCAACAAATGTGAATTATAAAATTTCACTTGTTGATAATTTACATATTGATTCTGATGACAAAAAATTTAATCACTTGTTACTAGTTTCAAATCCATATGACAAAATTAAATTAATATCAAGAATAAAATTAAATGAACAAAAAAATATTTTCTCATCTGATGATTATTTAATTTCAAATCCCTTATCCATTACTGATTCACAATATTTTGATGATCAACTTGCAATTAATAATGAATTTAATTTGTTATCATCAACATTTAATTATTTGATTGATAATACTATTACAAAAAATACTATCATTCATGAGATTTTCAAATTTGAACAATTATCGCAAAACTTTGATGGTAATCTTGTATTTGTTTTCATTCCATTTATTGGATTTCTCTTTTTTAAATTGGAGTATGGAAAAATTTCTATCGCTAGATCTAAATCATCGTTATCTTCTTTTGTAATAATTTTGCTAGTTTTCTCAGCATTTTCATCTCCATTTACAATTTCTTTTAATTATTACGGTTCTGCATATGCCGAAGAATTTTCATTTTCTGGTATAATCGATGATGATCTTACCAATCATTTAAACTCAAATTCAAATAATGGTGTTAAAGTTACAATTGAACCACTTTCACCACCGATTGTTTTAGATAATTCTACAGATTCTAATACAGAATTAGTCATTGATGCATCAGCTGAGCCTATAATCAATTCTACATCAACAGATCTAGTAAACGCTACCACCACAGAATCCATAATCAATTCTACATCAACAGATCTAGTAAACGCTACCACCACAGAATCCATAATCAATTCTACATCAACAGATCTAGTAAACGCTACCACCACAGAGCCTATAATTGAACCAACTGAGAATATTTTATCCACAGAATTAGATTCTCTTCAAACCGAACTTACAGAAACTGAAATTCTTACTAACCAAACATCAAGTTCCATCAAGTTAGATGGTAACGATGATTTTGTTATAATAGAAAACCAAACATCTACTGATAATTTAGCAGAACTAACAATTTCTTCATGGGTAAAACCAGATTATTCCCAAGGCTCTCAGGAATTTACTGTAATTAGTAAAGATAACTCATTTGTTTTATCAATTAATAATCTAATCACACCAACAAAAATTGCCAAATTCTCAGTATTTGATGGTATAAAATGGACAAGTGTTGAATCAACTAGTATAATTGATGAAAAATGGACACAACTAAGTGCCACATTTAATGGAACATCAATTCAAATCTATGTTGACGGACAACTAGAATCTACCAATACACTTGAGGATCAATTAACTTTATCTGTAAATGGCAAGCTTATCACTACAACAATTGATTCTTTATCATCAGAATCAGACATAGTTATTGGTGCATATGTTAATACAAGAAAAGGTTCAGAACAAATTTCACAAGAATTTTCTGGTCAAGTAGATGGTGTTTCATTATTTAATTCACAATTAGATAATTCACAAATTAAATCACTTTATGATGAAAAATCTGAATATTACATGTCACAAGACTCTGTAGAAATTGATCTTGATACAATATTGGCAGAAATAACAGCTGAACAATCTATCAATTCCACCTCTACAGAACCTACTGAAATTATAGTTACTGAATTGATAGTAAATGCAACTCTAGATTCTGTTAAAGAAAGCTATGTGATTACAGAAAATGCTAAACTAACTTTAGAATTCTATGATGAACATGATGTTTTGACAAATGAACTTGAAGAACTTGAAAATTCTTTACTATTATTATCTGAATTAGAACAAGAATTGGAAAAACCAATAATTGCTAATACCACTGCAACAGAACCAACAGATGATGGGCAATTAAAAACAGATATTGCAAATACCAAAGGACAGATTCTATTACTAAAAGAAAAAATTGATTCAATTAAAGCAAATAAAGAAATTAATGAGCATGACACCGAAGAAGCTAAACTTCAACTTAAATCAATTTTAACAGAACTTGATCAAAATACAAACAGTCTATCACAAAATAATGATGAGATGACACAGCAGATACAAAACTCTACTGATAACATTGAAGAAATTGGTGATGTAGCACCTGAAGATATGATACAGGAAAACATATGGACTGGAAATGAAGAACAAATTACAACAGATGTTTATGATGCTCAAGGTAATATTGTAGATCTAAAAGCAAACTATGAGAAAATTAGAGATGGTAAATTCGAAATCAATCTGGACTTTGATTCAAATGATAAACCAGGTATTTACAAAGTAAAGACAACATTACTTGTTAACGGAGAAACTCATGTAGTAGAAAGCGAATTTGCATGGGGACTTATATCACTAAACACTAAAAAAAGTACATACAAACCAGGCGAGACTGCAGAATTTGTAATTGTTGTATTGGATAATCAAGGACATCCAATAGGTGATGCTACTCTATCAATGGATATTATTAATCCAAATTCCCAGATTACACATCTATCATCTGGAAATGGAATTATTACAGGTGATGAAAAAGGTCTTTATGATGCAGAATTTGTGACTGGGGGAGAGGGAGTTTACACAGTTGATATCAATGCACAAGCAAATGGAATTGATACAAACTTTAGCACAACATTTACTGTAAAATCATTTGTAGAATATGACATTATAAGAATCGCTCAAAGCAAGATAGATCCTGTAACTAATCCAAACTCTTTTGATGTTAGAATCAATATCGAGTCTTTTGTTGGTAGTGATCCACTAGAGATTGTAGAATATATTCCAGATTCATTTGAAATAATAACTGATGGAAAAATCAAACAAGTCGGAGACAGAAAAACAATCACATGGAATAAGGAATTAATTGATAGAAAAACTGAAGTTTCTTACTCTTATTCTGTACCGCTAGTATTTCCAGATCTTTATGCATTAGGTCCAATTGAGATTTCTGATGTACAAGGACAAACATTTACAGAAGCAAGAAGCTGGTTTGTGGCAAATGATCCTGCAATTCCACAAAACAGAGGTGGTGTATTGGCATATGCTGATACGGTTACAGTAGGTACTCCAAAATACAGAATCTTTGATGGTTCAACATTTGTTGCAGAAGGTAGTGCAAGTAGTGTTGGTTCTTCAGCAATATCATGGATTAGAGTTGCAGCTAGTCCTACACAAGACCAGTGGATCATAGCTACAAGAGATGCAGCAAATGTGATCAAGGCACAAGTATGTACAGGAAATACTAATGGCATAACATGTGGAGCTCCAACTTCTGTCGCAACATCTGCGGGAGCATTTGATTTTAGAAACTTTGACGTAGAATATGAGAAACTCTCAGGCGAAGCAATTCTTGTATATGGTACAGCAACAGCTGATGAATTAAGATATATGAGATTTGATGGAACAAGCTGGATCACAAATTCTACAATAACAACTACTAACACAGCAGGTACTATAGAATGGGTTGAGATGGAATCTGATCCAAATTCCGATAAAATAGGTCTTGCATGGTCTGATACCGGCGATGATCTTGATGCACAAGTTTGGAGTGGTAGTGCATGGGGCAATGCACCAGCAAGTGCGCTTACAACTGCTTTGTCAACTGTAAATGTAAGAAAATTTGATGTTTCTTGGGAAGGATCATCTGGGGACTTTATTGTAGCAAATCAATTAGATCAAACTTCTACGACTACATTGGAAATTAATCAAATGACTACGGCAGGAACGTGGTCAGCTGCTACACAGGCTGGATATACTCAATTACCCGTTGTTATTGATTTATCATCCCCTGTTACAGGTACGGATGTTATTTCAGCTGCATGGCAAGAAGGTAATACCAATGTTAATTCTGGAGATTATGAAGGTGGTACATGGTCTGGGACTGCCATGACTGATAATCATGCTGGTGATGCAACTGGCGAAGAATTTGCTGCCTCACGATTTTTGGCAGGAGCTTCTTATTTGAACAGTACTAATCCAGGAATTATGGTTTATTCTGATGCGGATACAAATGTTAGCTATTTTACATCAAACACAGCAACAACATGGGCTCTAAAAACCGACGCAACACCATCAACAGCAAGGGGAGTACAGGAGCAACTCAGAGTTTATGATTTTCCAACAGCAGATAAAATATTAGTAGTTGCAGCTGATGCAAACTCTGATTTATGGGTTGATACTTGGGATGGTACTACTTGGGTTACTCCAGTAGATAACACTTTCATAGAGAATTCTCTATCTTCTATCACTACAATGCCTTTTGATTTTGCATTTAGACTATATGCAAACCAACAAGCATTATCAGAAAACCTCGGCATGACTGACGCAGTATCAGCTACTGTCACCAAGAACATCTTACTAACAGAAAACCTCGGCATGACTGACGCAATATCAGCTACTGTCACCAAGAACATCTTACTAACAGAGAACCTCGGCATGACTGACGCAGTATCAGCTACTGTCACCAAGAACATCTTACTAACAGAGAACCTCGGCATGACTGACGCAGTATCATCTACCAGATCCAGAACAATCCCACTAACAGAAAACCTCGGCATGACTGACGCAATATCAGCTACCAGATCCAGAACAATCCAACTAACAGAGAACCTCGGCATGACTGACGCAGTATCAGCTACCAGATCCAGAACAATCCCACTAACAGAG
>SCUP01000270.1 GCA_004297665.1 Nitrosarchaeum sp.
GCAACCAAGTTAAGATTTGCTGCGTTGATAATTATTTCAACTGCAAATAACATTCGAATGGCATTTCTCTTTACAGATAAACCATAAATTCCAATACCCAAAAGGGCAACAGATACTAGAACAAAATCAATTAGTTCGTTGCTCATTTTCTACATCCTCTCTTCTTGCTAAAATCAGTGCACCGGTAACTGAACCTGTTAAGATTAGTGCCATTAAAATCAAAGCTGGCCAATAATATGTTAGAAAGTCTGCACCAATACTTCTAAAATCAACTGCAGGTTCATCAGTAGTTATTGTTTTGATGCCAGAATCCATTATAATGGAACCTAGTGCAACCATAAAGACTAGCATCAATGCAATACCAACAAATTTTCTTCTTTTATCTTCAACTTTCTTAAAGATAAGTTCTCTTTTCACTAGCATAACTGTAAACAAAATCAAAACTGCGATAGAACCCACATATACTGCTAGTTGGAACATTGCAACAAACGGTGAATCCAAAAGCAAAAAGAATCCTGCAATTCCACCAAGGGTTCCCATCAAGGCAATTGAACCATAAATTAAAGATCTTAATTCCAGTGCAGCTATTGCAGAACCAATTGTAATTACAGATAATGCAAGAAATACAGCATCAGCCATGTGTTGCACCTCGATCAGTGATTTTTATTTCAGAATCTTGAGAAACAAATGGTTTTACTTGAAGTTGAGCTGGTGTGTAAATCAAACCTTCCTTGCTAAATGAAGAAAGCTCATAGTCATTTGTCATATACAATGCATAAAATGGACATGCATCTACACATAATCCACAAAATACACATTTGCCATAATCAATTTGTGGCATGATAGCTTTTTTATTATGTTTGTGTTCTTCTGGAACTTTTACCATGGCAATGGCTTCTGCTACTCCTTCACATGCAATGGAACATAGCTGACAACCAGTACAATGATCATGAAATAACATATGACGACCTTTGTAACCTGCTATTCCAACACCTGTAGATGGATCAAATTGATAACCATCTCCAACAAACTTTAGTTTTTCTTCAGGATATCGTAATGTAAATCGTTTAATTGCTAAATGCTTAATTCCTGAGTTTAACGCCTTGATAATTCCAGTAGCTGTATTCATTACAATATTCCTCCAGGTCCCAAGACTCCAGCGTACAACAAACCGAGTGCTATAAAGATGTTAACGAATGCAAGTCCAATTAGTTTGTACCAACCAAGACTCAATAACATATCAATTCTGATTCTTGGAAAAACTCCTCTTGGCAATAGAATAAAAAAGATTACTCCTACTGTTTTTATTACAAACCATAAAACACCGTTTAACATCTCTTGTGAAAATACTGGCAACCCAGGAATTTTTGCAGTGATTGGACCCATTACTATTCCATCAGTGATAATTTCTTCAGGGAAAGGAGGCCAAATCATTGGTCCAGACCAACCGCCAAGGAATAAAACAACAAACAATGCTGCAAATGCATAAAGTTTCAAGTATGTTCCTAGTTGAACAAGACCATAGATCATTCCAGAAAATTCAGTTAACCAACCAGCAACAATTTCACTTTCTGCTTCTGGTAAATCAAATGGAATTCTTTCTAATTCTGCTAATATCGTAATAAAGAAAATAATTGCGCCAATTGGCAAAAATATAATCCATGGAAAATTAGATTGACTAACAACAATTTCAGAAAGATTCAGAGTCCCTGTAAGAATTACTACTCCCAATAATGAAAGGATCAATGGAATTTCAAAAGACACCATTTGATGTAATGCTCTTATTCCACCAATGAATGGGAATTTACTGTTTGAAGACCATGCAGAAAGAATAGTTATGATTGGGAAGAATCCAATAATGGCAAAGAC
>SCUP01000271.1 GCA_004297665.1 Nitrosarchaeum sp.
CTACAATGACTGCTATAAGATTAGCTCGTGGATTTACAAAAAAGAAAAAAATCATAAAGTTTGAAGGCTGTTATCATGGAGCACATGACTCTGTTTTGGTAAAAGCAGGATCTGGTTCTGCACATAATGGAATTTCTATATCTGATGGTGGATTAGATGAGGTTTCAAAAAACACTCTTGTTGTGCCGTATAATAATTCTGAAGAACTTGAAAAAACCATAACAAAAAACAAAGATATTGCTGGAGTTATAATTGAGCCCATCTTAGCTAATATGGGATTAATTTTACCTGAAAATAATTTCCTTTCTGAAGTTAGAAAAATTACAAAAGATAATGATATTCCTTTAATTTTTGATGAAGTTGTAACTGGATTCAGAGTGTCTCCAGGTGGTGCCCAACAACATTTTGGAATCAAACCAGACATTACAACTTTGGCTAAAGCATTAGGAAATGGATTTGCCGTTGCAGCCGTAGGCGGAAAAAAAGAAATAATGGATTTACTTTCTCCAGGCGGTAAAGTTTACCAAGCCAGTACATATGCTGGAAACCCAATATCTGTGAGCGCAGCAATTGCTTCAATAAAGACAATAAACAAAATAAAACATAAACTGTATTCAAAACTTGAACAGTACAATGTCATGCTAACTCATGCCATAGGCGATATGGCAACTGACATGAAAATACCTCATCAAATCAATTTCACATCGTCAATGTTTCAAATCTTCTTTACAAACAAGCCTGTCATAGACTACAAGTCATCAAAGAGCGCAGATGCAAAAAAATTCCAAAAATTATTTACTACTTTATTAAAAAAAGGGATTTTCATTGCACCATCTCAGTTTGAAGTTGTTTTTCTATCTGATGCTCACACACAAGATGATCTTAATCACATCATTACTGCTTATGATGCTGCATTAAAATCGGTGAAGAATTGAAGTATGTAATTGGTGCAAGGGGCAGTCAATTATCACTTGCACAAACTAATTGGGTAATATCAGAACTAAAAAAAACAAATCCAGATATCGAATTTGAGATCAAAACAATAAAGACTAAAGGCGATACAGATGCAAGACCATTATTTACAATTGATCAAAAAGGAATATTTGAAAAAGAGATTGATAGAGCAGTTGCTGATAACGAAGTAGATTTTGCTGTACATAGTCTCAAAGACGTTCCTTCACAATTAATTGAAAATCTGATGTTGTCTTGTGTTCCAAAAAGAGAAATGGTAAATGATATTTTTATTTCATCTGATGGTAATGATCTTGATTCTATAAAATCCGATGCCGTAATTGGTACAAGCTCACTACGACGTGCTGTACAAATTACAAGAAAAAGATCTGATGTTACAGTTCGTCCAATACGTGGAAACATTGAAACAAGAATTAAAAAAGTGGGAAAAGACTTTGATGCAGTTGTTCTTGCACAAGCAGGAATCACACGATTAGGCATTGATGTTGAATTTACACAATTATCTATTGAAGACTTTTCTCCATCTCCGGGGCAGGGTGCCTTAGCTATAGTTTCAAGAAAAGATGATTTTGATACAATTTCAATGCTGAAAAAAATTGAAGATGCTGATTCTAGATTAGAAATTGAGGCAGAACGGGCTCTTTCTGACTTTGTTGATTCTGGGTGTCGATTCCCAATCGGTGCATATGCTAAATCTCATGGAGAACAAATGACTATGAGTGTATCTGCTTTTTCGGTGGATGGAAAAAAATCACTATTTGTAAAGAAATCTGGAAACAAAAATGATCCATTTTCTCTTGGTAAGACCATAGGTGAGGAACTACGTGAGAAAGGCGTAAATGACCTTGCAATAAATTGGAGAAAAAAAGTAGAGGAATGGAATAAACAATGATAGGTAAGGTGTATCTTGTTGGAGCAGGACCAGGCGATAGTAAATTAATTACTTTGAGGGCAATTGAGCTCTTACAAAAAGCAGATGTTGTGCTATATGATAGATTGGTAAGCAAAAAAATAATCTCAATGATCCCCAAGTCTACAAAAAAAATGTACGTTGGAAGGGAAGTAGGAGATGATACTACTCATCAAAATAATACTAATGAGTTAATGGCAAAATTTGCAAAATCCCATAAAAACATCGTTAGGCTAAAGGGTGGCGATCCAATAATCTTTGGTAGAGGTGGAGAGGAAGCTGAATATCTTAAAGCAAATAACATAAAGTATGAAATAGTTCCAGGAATTACATCTGGAATTGGTTCTGCAACTTATGCTGGAATTCCATTAACTCATAGAAAGTATGCATCCTCCGTTGTATTTGTTACAGGTCATGAGGATCCTGAAAAGAAAAATGAATCAGTCAAATGGAAACGTCTTGCAAAATCTGTTGATACTATTGTAATTATGATGGGACTTTCAAGAATTGATATTATTTGTAAGCAGCTTGTTGCAGGCGGATTGAATAAACAAACACCAGTAGCTGTAATTCAAAATGGTACGACTCCACAACAAAAAATGATTATCGGAACAGTATCTAATATTGCAAAACTTGTAAAGATAAATAAAATCAAACCTCCCACTAATATCATAATAGGTAAAGTTGTAGATCTATCTAATGTCATAGGATGGAGAAAAAATGCTTGAAGGAAAAACTATCGCCATAACTCGTTCAAAAGATGATTCTTCTGAATTCATAGATTTAGCAACCAAAGATAATGCAAGACCAATTTCTTTGCCTACTATTGAACTAGTTAGTAAGGGCGAAAAAATTGTAGATGAGTTTTTGGATTCAGTAAAACAATATGATCCTGATTATTCTGTATTTATGAGCTCAAAGGCTGTGACTCTTCTTTTTGATACTGCAAAAAAAATTTCTAAATTTGAAACATTACAACTTGCAGTGGCAAATACTATTGTCATGGCAGTAGGTCCAAAAACAAAAATCGCACTAGAAAACGAGGGAATTAAAGTTGCATGCATGCCAAATACCTATTCTTCAGTTGGTGTTGGAGAGTTATTTACAAAATTACATGCTGTTGGAAAAAAAGTAATTGTACCTAGAAGTGGAGCATCTACTCCATTTTTGAAAGAATTATTGGAGAAAATAGGTATTGATGTAAAAGAAATTCACCTCTATGATGTCTGTGCCTTTAGAGATACTTCTCAGTGGAATGAATTTAGGGAATTGTTTTCACAAAATAAAGTTGATGGAATTGTATTTACAAGCGCCTCTTCTGTTAGGGCATTTTTTGAAATAATGTCCAAAGATTATGATAATAATTCGTTGTTAAGTAATTTAGAAAAATTACCTATTGTTGCCATTGGTCCCTTTACATCTGACGAATTAAAAAAATTCAACATAAAAAACACCATTGCTCAAGTTCACACTGTACTTGGCGCCTTTGATACTATCAAGGGCATCTTTTCAGCTGCATAGTCTTTCTGAACTATTTTCTGGCTTGTTTTTAGTTCTCTAATTTTTGTTTTTATGCTGCTGGTTTGCAATATCTGGCATGATTTTGTATTTGGATTGCCCAATTCTTTTCGTTTCATATGATCGATTGCTCTTTTTTCGATCTACTCCATACAAATTATCTGTATAGTTAATATATCTCAAATATTTTACATTTAATCAGTGAATTCATACATTATCTTACTTTCATTAGTTTTTAGTCTGTTTTTAGTAGGTTCTGCCTCTTACTCTTTTGCTGAGAGCAACTCTATTGAAGTAATTGAAAATAGACTTGTCACTTTAGTTGGCGTAGGAATTGATGAGGACGATGAGACTTTGATCTTTGAATGGGTACAAACAGATGGTGAAACAGTATCTCTATCCTCTTATAATGTAGCAGAGCCAACGTTTATGGCTCCAGATGTAGTTAATGGTCAAATTAAAGTTCTGACATTTACCCTTACTGTAACTGATCCCTCAGGTGCAAGTAGTTCTGATACTGTTGAAGTTGTTGTAAACCCTGTTAATCATATCCCAATGGTTAGCGCAGGAAAAGATCAAGTGACTTTTAAAACTGTTAATGTAGTTACTTTGGTTAGTAGTGCTTTAGATCCTGATGGTGATTCATTGACTTATAGTTGGACACAAGTAGGAGGTCAACCACTAGGCTTGTCTGCCACACATGGAAAATATCTTACAATTCTTCCAACACATATTGATT
>SCUP01000380.1 GCA_004297665.1 Nitrosarchaeum sp.
TACAATTGCAAAGGCAATAATATAATGCCAGAAAGTTTTTTTGTTTTATCTAAGGATAATCTAGAAATTGCAATTGATGAAGTAATTTCAATTGCAAAAACATATGATAGATTTGCAAAAGTAAAAGTATTATCAAATTTAGTAATAATACAATCAAAAACTAGTTGGGACCAAATTGCAAAACGGGCAACTTTTGTGAAAATTTCTGGTCAGATTCTACGTAAAATGTCAGGATTATTTTTAGATGATGAAAATTTTGAAGTTTTAAAAAATGCTAAAACTTTTGTTTGTAGGGTAATTAATTTATCATCAAACCAATTCAACATATCTGAATTAGAAAGGGCAATGGGTGACATGATAACAAAATTTTCTAAAGCTCAAGTATCTCTTGAAAATCCAGATATTACCATATATCTGATTTTTACTGAGCAGGAAAATTTTTTTGGATTTTCAAAAAAAGTTGAAAGTCAAAATAGACCAAAGAAAATTAAAAAATATCCACATGAATTGGATTGGAAGCTTACAAGAGCAATGATAAATTTAATTGGATTAAAGGAGGGTGAAACTGTTTGTGATCCATTTTGTGGTACTGGAACTACGTTGTTAGAAGCTGAATCAATGGGAATTCATGCAATTGGATTAGATTTTGATGAAAAAATGTATAATATTTCCAAAGAAAATTTAGATGTAAATGGGTACAAATCAAAAATAATCAAAGCAGATTTTAGTCAATTAACAAAAATGACAGACAAATTTGATGGAATTGTTACAGATTTGCCTTATGGAACTGCATCCAAAGCATCAGAAAATCCTGAAGAATTGATGAAAAAATTTGTGTCAATCTTACCCAAACGTAAGAAGATAGCCATCATGTGTAAAAAAGGATTTGAAAAAAAATTGAAGTTCAATCCAATAAAGAAATATGAAATCTATAGGCATAAAAGCTTGACAAGGACAATTTTGATAAAATGAAATTAGTGTTTTTAGGAACTTCAGCTGCTCAACCTACTGAAAATAGAGGATTATCATGTATTTGTCTAGAAAGAGATGGTGAAATTATCATGTTTGATGCAGGAGAAGCTGCACAGATTTCTTATATGAAATCAGGTTTAGGTTGGAATAAAAAAATGAAAATTTTTGTTACGCATCTTCATGGTGATCACTGTATTGGATTACTAGGACTACTTCAGACAATGACAATGCAACATAGAACTGAACCTTTAGAAATTTACGGACCCAATGGAATTGAAGAATTCATAGCTGCAAATATCAAAATACTAAACTTTGGATTATCATTTCCAGTTATGATTACAATAGTCAAAGAAGGAAGAATATTTGATTCAAAAATTTATTCAATATATGCTTGTAAAGCTAATCATTCAGTTATAACATATTCATATCTTTTTGAAGAAAAAGATAAGTCCGGTAGATTCAATATAGAAAAAGC
>SCUP01000272.1 GCA_004297665.1 Nitrosarchaeum sp.
GATGATTTCAAATGCGCTGCAAGAAAATGGTGCAACAAAATCAAATGGCAAATGGGAAATTAATCACAAGCCAATTGAAATTATAATTTTTATCAGAAGTGATGATCCAGTAAGAAAGTCCATTGGGGAGATTTTATCTTCTGAATTAGAAAATATAGGATTCATAGTAAAAAAAGACTATGGTGATTTGAACAAGGCTTTTGTTGTTGTGCATGGTTCAGATCCAGCAGAAATGAAATGGAATCTATACACGGAAGGTTGGGGAAGATCTGCATTTGTAAGATATGATTCAGTAGGATTATCTCAAATGTATGCTCCATGGTTTTCAAACATGCCTGGATTCAATAATCCTTCATATTGGAATTACAAAAATGAACACTTGGATAATATAACTCAGAAGATTTACACCGGAGATTTTCAGTCAGAAGATCAAAGAGCAGATTTGATTCAAGATGCAATTGCAGAAGGAATTGATCAATCAGTTAGAATTTTTCTAGCAAGTAAAATTGATCAGTATGTAGCAAATGAGAAAATGGAAGGAATAGTTAATGATTTGGGAGCTGGAGTTCCAAGTAGGTTCACACCAATTAATGCCAGAAGTGAAGATAAAGAATTGGTCATCGGCGTTAAGCAAATCTATCAGGGAGCATGGAATCCAGTAATGGGGTTAGGGGACACATATAGTAGACAAATCTGGGGGATAATTTCAGATCCTATTACTTTTAAACATCCATTTACAGGAAAAACATTTCCAGTCAGAGCAGATTGGGATGTAGAGACAGCTGGACCAAATGGAAAATTAAATGTGCCAGATGATGTAGTAATGTGGGATACTATTAAACAACAATGGGGAAAAGTATCGCCTGGAACTCTGGCAACAAGTAAAGTAAGATTTGATTTTAAATTTAGTAATTGGCATAATGGTCAAAAAATGGATATGAATGATATTTTACATTCATTATATTTTACAATGGAGTGGGGAACACAAACAGATGAAAATGACAAGACATTTGATGTGGAATTCACGCCAATGGCTTCACAAGCAGTTCAAACTATAATTGGAATCAAACCTATCGATGAGGACACAGTTGATGTTTATGTTAATTATTGGCACTTTGATGAAGGTGAAATTGCAGATTGGGCAGCATTATGGAGCTCAATGCCATGGGAAATTTCAGCTGCAATGGAGCAATCGGTAATAGATGGAAAAGCATCATTTTCTAGATCCGGTGCAACCAATAAAAACGTCAGTTGGATTTCTTTAATAATTCCAAATGATGCTCAAATGATTCAAAGTTATTTAAATGACTTTAGTGAAAATAGATACATTCCAAAATCACTAGAATCATTTGAAACAGATTTTAATTATTTTGATAGTAGGTATATCTCTTCATCCGAATGGATTGAAGTAAACAATCATGCAGTGATTAGTAATGGACCATTTTACCTTAGTGCATATTCACCAGAATCAAGAAGTATTACGGTTAATGCTTTTGAAGATGAAACATATCCCTTCAAGTTAGGGTATTGGTCAGAATTTGAAAAAACAGAATTTCCAAAAATAACAAATGTAGATTCACCAGACATCATTCAAAAAGGAACTGAATTAGAGATAAACATAGAAACATCACATGCAGATTCAATTCTTTATTTTCTGACAGATAGTAATGGGAATTCAACATTATCAGAATTAATTAAAGTAGGCAAAAACTCCACCAGTATCAAGATTCCAGGCGAAAAAACAGAGAAACTAGATACTGGAGCAAAAGATCTAAAAATATTTGCCATTTCTAATTCGGTGTTAAAACCAGATTACTATTCTACAAGTTTCTTGATAGTGGAAAACAAAGAAGCA
>SCUP01000033.1 GCA_004297665.1 Nitrosarchaeum sp.
TACTGAAATGTTTGTTAGTCAATACTCTGATCAGTTCAAACCAATACCTGCTTGGCTTGAAGAACAAATACGATATCCAGTTGAATTGTTTAACTGGAAAACAGAAATGTATAATATTTACCATATAAGTGATGTTGAAACATTCATTCAGGCAAATGAATTTTATGAGATTCCTCAAGGCCTGGAAGCTTACTATGTAGAAGCAAAGCCACCAGGTTTTAATCAAACAGAATTCATAGGTTTACTTTCCCTAGAACTACGTGGTTCTCAAGGACGAAATCTTGCAGGATACATGGTAGTTGAAAATGATCTTAAAAATCTAGGTGATATACAATTCTACGAAGTTCCACTAAATTCTACTACTAAATTGATTGGTCCTACTGCAGTTAGAGAAGCATTAGATAAAGATCCAGAATTTGCTGAATTAAAGACACTTTTAAGAAATCCTCGAATTGGAGATAATATTCTATACAGAGTAGGCGAACATGACGTCTACTTTATTCCAGTATATACTGCAGGAGCTGGAGGAGTTGTAGCTCAACTTGGTACTATTGCAGCCGTAGGTGCAGCGTTCACTGGAGAATATTATGTCGGTTTGGGAGAGACTCAAGAAGAAGCATTTGAGGCATACTTGAAAAAGGTATCTGGCGTAGCTGGTTCCTCGACCTCAATTGATGTTGATTATATTGAATTAGGAAAATCAGATAGAATTGATATTATAAAATCTTCCTTTAAAGAAAATGGAATAGAGATTTCTGAACCCACATCAATACAAATTCCATTATCATTTAAAGAAGGAGAGATATTCTTCTTTACTGAAAATGATCGTGCTGACACAGAAGATTTCTTGACAAAATTCATAGATAATTTTGTAAAACCAAGAAGCGATAGAGTATTCATGTGGCAAGAAGATACTAATCTCAATATTGGAACAATAGTTGTAAAAGACAATATTCCTGAAATGCATTACGTATCGATTTCTATTGGCAATTAACTTCTAAATTGCTCTTAAAATCTAAATTATTTCTACTATTGTTCATCTGATTTCTGAATTGTACTTTTTTGGTTTCCAAAAATCTTAAGTTAAGATTTAAAATTTAGATAAGTGATGGTACAACAAAGTAAATATCCATATTGTAACTCATTATTTGAAAATAATGAAGATCTATCCAAACATATCGACAGAATACATAATAGCTCAGGTCTCTTAGAAGGCGATTCTAGAAAATTTTAATAATTAAGAATCTCAACTTCCCAAAAATTACGCCTGAAATATTTTAGAACATTAAATTAGGTGGAATTTTTTTATGTGCTATTGCTACTAATCATTGATAATGGTTCTGTCTATACTAAAAATTTAATTGATTTTTTAAGTAACAAAAAAATCTCATTTGAAACACAAACACCAGAACTATTAGATCTAAAATTACTAGATAATTACAACGCATTTATTCTCTCTGGACGAAGAAAAAATGAAAAAAAAACAAATGAAATCAATTCCAAAATAATTAATCATGCAATTCAAAATGATAAGAAATTATTGGGGATTTGTTATGGCGCAGAAATATTAGCTCTGACTTTGGGTGGGACAATTCGAAAACTTAT
>SCUP01000273.1 GCA_004297665.1 Nitrosarchaeum sp.
CACTTTGGGTAAAATTATTAATTCTCTAGTCTTACTCAATTTTTTTCATTGCTTCCTTTGCAGATTCTTTTTTGAAAATTATTGCTGCTAGCGCTTCTACCATTTTTTCTGGTCTTTTATGTGCAAAAATGTTTCTGCCATATGTTACTCCTTTTGCCCCTGCAGTCATTGCATCTTCTGTCATTTGAAGAATATCTAAATCTGTTTTTGCTTTTGGTCCGCCCGCAATAACTATTGGCACTGGAGTACTTTTTACAATTTTTGCAAATGAATCAATATCTCCAGTGTATACTGTTTTTACAATGTCTGCTCCGCACTCTGCACCTATTCTTGCAACATGTCCTACAATTTCAGGATCATGTGGATTCTTGACGTTTTCACCTCGCGGGTACATCATTGCTAATAATGGCATATCCCATTCATGACATTCGTTTGCTGTCATTCCAAGCTGTTCTAGCATTTCTGGTTCTTCTTTTCCTCCTATGTTGATATGAAGTGAAACCCCGTCTGCTCCCATTCTAACTGCTTCTTTTACTGTACCTGTTAGCATCTTGCGATTAGGAGACATTGATAATGAGGTGCTACTTGAAAAATGAACTAAAATTCCAATCTTGGTTGGTTTTGGTAATGTTTTGAGAATTCCTTTGTTAATTATTACACTTGTAAGTCCGTGCGATTCACATTTGTAAATTATAGAAGCGGGATCTGCAAGACCCTCAATAGGTCCATTAGAAATGCCATGATCCATTGGAATGCATAACATTTTTCCTTTTCTGAGAATTCGATTGAGTCTAATCTGATGACCAGATACCATGGCTGAATCTGTTTTTAGTGCCCTACTTAAAAATAACGTGAATCTTTGAACTTGAGATATCTAATTTGTGCATGAGCTGGTCTTTATGTCAAATTCTTTTTTGCTAGTTTTCTCTATCAAGGAATAAATAGAAATCATAGATGTTGTTGAACAAGTCAATTGAGCCAAACCACTGAACAAATTAATCAAAGTACTATTGGAGACATTCTTGAAAACTCGTTACGTGGGAATAGACCTAGTCCTGCAGATTGCCTTCGATTATTAGACTCTGATGATGTTCATCTTATGGGCCTTGTTTCTGGATATCTTACAAGAAAACAATTTGGGAAAAAAGCTTCTTTTGTAAATAATATTATTCTGAATTACACCAATGTCTGTATTACCGATTGTAAATTCTGTGCATTTTACAGATCTCCTGGAGCTGAAGATTCATACACATTAACTCTTGATCAGATTGAATCAAGAGTAAAGACTGCATGGGAGATGTTTAAGATAAGACAAGTCTTGATTCAAGGCGGACATAACCCAAATCTGAAAATTGAATATTATGAAAACGCCTTTAAAATGATCAGGCAAAAATTTCCAAACATTGGCGTCCATGGGCTTTCTACATCTGAAATTGACATGATTGCTAGAATTGAAAAAACATCTACAAAAGAAGTCTTGTCAAGATTAAAAGATGCTGGGCTTCAATCAGTTCCTGGTGCAGGGGCTGAAATTTTAGTTGATTCTGTAAAAGATGTAATCAGTCCCAAAAAAATATCAAGTGCAGATTGGATTAGAATTATGGAAGAAGCTCACACCATTGGACTTCCCGCATCTGCAACTATGATGTATGGACATGTAGAAAACAATAATGATATTGTGGATCATTTTTTTAAAATTGTAAAATTACAAGAAAAAACCAAAGGATTCATGGCATTTATCCCTTGGAATTTTGAGCCAAATAATACCTTGATGCAAAAAGAAAACTTGATGCAATACGGTACTGGAGGAATTCAACTTTTAAAAATGATAGCAATATCTAGACTGGTTTTTGATGGACTAATACCTCATATTCAATCTTCATGGCTTACAAACGGAGTTGGAATGGCACAGCTTGCTCTTCAATATGGGGCTGATGACTTTGGAGGGACATTGATTGGCGAAGAAGTTGTATCCTGCACAGGCGCTCGCTCCACTGAGCTTACTGGCAAATTAATTGTAGATGCAATTCATCAAATTGGTTATCAGGCAGAAGAGCGAGATAATTTTTACAATCCTGTAGCTTTGCTATAGTCCGTAACTGGACCACTTTGAATCTACTAGATTCTTTGTATCTATATCCACTTTGACTTGCTGTTGAATTTCTCTTTGATATCCTTCTTCTCTTGTTTTTTGAGTAGCATCAATTCCTAATTTTGAACCCAAGTTTACAAGTGGTGATGCTGGATCAAGTGTATCTGTGGGTGTGTTGTTAATTATGATGGTATCACGTGCAGCATCTGCCCTTGTTGTTATTGCCCATATCACATCGTTAATGTCATGAACGTTAATGTCTTCATCTACTACGACAAACATCTTTGTCAGAGCAAGTTGCCCCATTCCCCATAATCCCATCATTACTTTTTTTGCTTGACCTGGATATCTTTTCTTGATGGATATTATTGCAAAACCCTGAAACCAGCCAGCAGCTGGCATGCTAAAGTCTACCACCTCTGGATGAAACATTTGTATCAACGGCAAAAACGATTGTTCGATGACTTTGCCAATATATGCATCTTCTAGAACTGGTTTGCCTACTACGGTTGTAACATAGATTGGATTTTTCCTTCTCATGATTCCTGTTAATGTGAAAGTTGGGTATGGTTCAACTGGAGTGTAATATCCTGTATGATCCCCAAATGGTCCCTCATCTCTAATGTCGTGTGGATCAACATATCCTTCTAAAACAATTTCTGCATTTGCTGGTACTTCCAAATCAATAGTTTTACATTTGACAGTCTTGATTCCTTTTTTCCTTGTAATTCCTGCAAACAAATACTTGTCAAG
>SCUP01000274.1 GCA_004297665.1 Nitrosarchaeum sp.
GAGATGCTAAAGTTTTGTGCAAGAATAGCACCAAGAGGATTATACACTTCAGGTAGAGGTTCAACTGCAGCAGGTCTTACAGCAGCTGTAGTTCGTGATAAGACAGGAATTATGATGTTAGAGGCAGGTGCAGTAGTTTTAGGTGATCAAGGTCTTGTATGCATTGATGAGTTTGACAAGATGAAACCAGAAGATAGAAGTGCACTGCACGAAGTCATGGAACAACAGTCTGCAAGTATTGCAAAAGGTGGTATTGTTGCAACACTAAATGCAAGAACATCAATTTTAGCAGCTGCAAACCCAATGTATGGAAAATATGATCCGTTCAAAAACATCACTGAAAATGTAAACTTGCCAATTCCATTATTGACAAGATTTGACTTGATCTTTGTAGTAAGAGATATTCCAGGTAGAGAAAAAGATGAAAAAATTGCAAGGCATATCATTGAATTACACACTCCTCAGGGAACTGACAAACGCTCTGTAATTGATGTGGATACTCTGACCAAATATCTCTCATATGCAAAAAGATCTAGTCCTGATTTGACAAAAGAAGCAGAAGAAAAGATTCTGCAATATTATTTACAAATGAGAAATGTAGAGTCTGAGGAAATGATCACAGTTACTCCTAGACAACTAGAAGGCATTATTCGACTTTCAACTGCCAGAGCCAGATTATTAATGAAAGATAAGGTAGAAGAAGAAGATGCAGAGCGAGCAATATTTCTGATTCAAAGCATGCTTCAGGATGCAGGTGTTGATGTCAATACTGGTAAGGTAGACCTTGGAGTCTTACAAGGAAGACCAAGAAGCGAAGTATCAAAGATGCAGCTATTCATGGATGTTTTAAAATCAATGGAAGGTGATAACAAAGTTGCAGTTGAAGAAAGATCATTTGTAAAAGAACTGCAAAAGACAGAAAAATTCACTGAAGAAGAAGCACGAAATTACATCAGAAGAATGCTCCGCGAAGCATCTATTTATGAATCAAAACCCGGTCATTATAACCGAGTATGAAAATAGAAAACCTAGATCTTCCCAAACCTGCAATTGATTTTTTATTGTCTGAAGGATTTTCCAAATTATATCCTCCTCAAGCTGACTGCGTTGACGCTGGACTATTAGATGGAAAAAGTATTTTGGTTTCTGCACCTACTGCAAGTGGAAAAACCCTTACAGCAACACTTGCAATGATTAGCTATCTTTCAAAAAATAATGGCAAGGTTATCTATCTTAGTCCACTAAGGGCACTAGCTACTGAAAAATTTACAGAATTTAAAAAACTAGAAAAAGTTGATCTAGGAAAAAAAATCAAAGTCGGTATCTCTACTGGTGATTTTGAAAATGTTGAAAAAAATCTTGAAAAAAACAATGTTCTAATTTTAACAAATGAAAAGATGGACTCTATAATCAGACATAGCGCTGAATGGATTGATGAAATTGGATTAATCATTGCAGATGAGATTCATCTGATTGGTGATGAAACTAGAGGACCGACACTGGAGATGATTCTAACAAAACTAAAACTATTAGCATCAAAACCGCAAATTGTAGGTCTTAGTGCTACCATAACAAATTCTGATGAACTAGCAAATTGGCTTGGCTGTATTTTGGTAAAAAATGACTGGAGACCAGTACCTCTTTCAGAAGGAGTCTATGATGCAGGGCAGGTAATCATGAGTGATGGCAAAAAATTTGATGTTGAGCCTAGTCTTCGTGGAATTCCTATTGATTTAGGCGTACAATCAGTAAAAGATGGAGGACAATCGCTAGTTTTTGCAGAGACTAGGACTCGCTCAAAGGCGCTTGCAACAAAGGCAGCTGATATTATTTCACAATTACTAGAAAAAAAAGAAACAGACGAGCTAGAAAAGATTTCAAAAAAAATTCTAACAAACAACGAACATACTGAATTGGTAAAGACTCTGGCAATATTGATAAAAAAAGGTGTAGCATTTCACCATGCTGGACTAAATCAAGACTGCCGACAAACAATAGAAACTGAATTTCGTAAAGGAACTATCAAATTACTTTCCTCAACACCAACTTTGGCTGCTGGTGTAAATCTTCCTGCAAGAAGAGTTGTAATATCAAATATCAACAGGTATAATGCTAAAGTCGGTGGAAACAGACCAATTAGTATTTTAGAGTACAAACAATTATGCGGCAGAGCTGGAAGACCGCAATATGATAATTACGGAGAATCAATTATTGTTGGAAATGGAAACAGCGAAGATTTAATGGAGTATTATATCAACGGAGAACCTGAACCAATTGTATCAAAAATTACAGATGACAAATCACTGAGAACTCATGTGTTAAGTGTAATTGTAACCACACCTGGAATTAAAAAAGAAGACATTTTGGATTTCTTTTTGCAAACATTGGGTGGATTGCAATCAAGAAAAGCAACAATAAAGTTTGCAATTGATATTTCATTGCGATTTTTAACAAATGCATTTTTAATTATTAAAAAAGGTGAAAGATATGCCGCAACAGAGTTTGGCAAAAAGACCTCAATGCTGTACATTGACCCGCTAACTGCAACTTACTTTAGAGATGCAATTGAAAATGTATCAAAAGAAAAAAAACACACTTTTGGATTTTTACATTTAATTTCAAACTGTGAGGAATTTTTCCCAAAATTCTCACTTAGGCAAAAAGACTATGAAACTGCCAGTCTGATGATAACAAATCACTCTTCTGAGATTCTATCACCAATATCGGAATATGATTGCTCTAGGAGCTTACTTGCATTACAGTCATGGATTACAGAGTCTTCAGAGTTGGCCCTTTCTGATAATTTAGGAATAGAGTCTGGAGATATGCATAGAATGGTAGAGACTGCAGATTGGCTATCATACTGCCTTAGAGAGATTTCAAAGCATGTTGAGCGTGTAGATTTGCTTGATGAATTGGAAAATCTACGAAGACGAATTATTTATGGCATTAGAGAGGAATTGTTGGATTTAGTCAAAGTAAAGGGAATTGGACGAATAAGGGCAAGAACACTGTATAAACATGGAATTAAGACCCTAGATGATTTGGCAAAGATTCCGGTGAATAAATTATCAGAGATAGATAAAATTGGTTCAACACTAGCAGATAACATAAAGTCAGAGTTACGTAAGGTTAGATAATTGACTGAACTGATAATCCCTGCAATAATTTCATGTATAATTGCATTTTTTACAGTATATTTTATCACTCCACCATTAATCAAATTTCTGCAAAAAAGAAATCTTGCAGTCAAAGACATGAACAAAAAAGATCATGTCATGGTAGTAAGGCCAGGTGGTCCTTCAATTATTGCTGGAATTATTGCATCTGAGATTGTTTTGTATTATTTTTTCCAGATCAATGAAATTCTTGCAATAATGATTACAAGTTTTATTGCATTTGTAATTGGCTATGTAGACGACAGAAAAGTTATGAGTGGATGGTTTAAACCAGTTGCACTAGTAATTGCTGCAACTCCAATAATTTTACTTGGTACCTATGATTCTAATTTATCATTTCCTTTATTTGGTACAGTCCAAATTCCTGCTCTTTATCTTGGATTAATAATTTTCATGATTCCAATTACTGGTAATACAATTAATTCCATTGATGTGCTAAATGGAGTGGCAAGTGGTTTTATGATAATTGCAAGTTTCTCACTTAGTATTGCATTATTTATTTTACAAAATTATGAAATGACAATAATTAGTTTACCGCTGGGATTTGTCTCATTGGCATTTTACAAATATCATAAAATTCCAAGCAAGATATTTCCTGGCGATTCTGGTGCTTTGACTTTGGGTGCCATG
>SCUP01000034.1 GCA_004297665.1 Nitrosarchaeum sp.
TTATTCCAACCAATATGCACTATAGTACTTTCATACCAAGCATGTCCTCCTGGAAGACCGTTAATTATTAAAAATGCACCAATCATAACAAGCATCCATCCTGTTATTTTTTCTACTTTGATTCTATTTGTGGTTAATCCTTTAGTTGCATTTATTCCAAGTACGGCAAGAAGTGAAAACAGAATCAACGGTATTGCTCTTCCAACACCATGCACAAGACCTAGTGATGAGCCAATCTCCAAACTTCCAGTTCCTGCGATGTAAATTAGTAACCAGTAAAACATTGGATTTGGACATCCTACACCTGCGTTACCAAGTAGAACACCCATCAGATACGACTTTACGTATTCACCTCTGTTTTGGATAAATTTAGGTGTCTTGGAATATGTTGGCATTGTAAATGTAACTAACTTTAGTTGTGATAAACCAAAAACAAATCCTGCAATACCAGCTATCAAAAACATTATTGTGGAGAACTGATCAAGTGATGCTGTTTTTCCAATAGTTGCAACACCCAAGCCATACAAGGTTATGGTTGTGACAAGTCCTGCGCCAAATAACAGGGCCATACTCAAACCCTTTTTGTATCCTTTTCCCATGCTTAATGGAATTATAATGAATACTAGTGGAAGTGTACAGGGTAAAATAATCATTGAAAGGCCAGCAACATATGCAATGACTAACCAAGATGGATATGAAAACTCACTTTCAGATTTTACAGTAAGATCACTAGTTAATGAAAAAATTATTCCAAGAAAGATAAATGAAAACAAGACAAATGCCAAAATAACGCCAGATTTTTTGGCAAATACAGAGTTTGACATGACTTGGTAATGTCACAACATATACTTCAATACTAGACTTTACAATTGTAAAATCATAAATATTCTCAAAAATAACTCATTTAATGCCATTTCAGCCAGATGATATTGATATTGCAATAATTGAATCACTGATCAAAGATGGAAGAAAATCATTTCGACAAATATCACGCGAAATCAAGATAAGTACACCAACTGTTCAAGCCAGGTATGAAAGACTAGTCAATGTAGGGTTGATAAAATCTGTCTCTCCAGTAATTGATCTTGGAATGCTTGAAAACAAGACTGAAAAACGTCTTGAGAACATAAAAGCAAAATCAACAAAGAAACATGATATCAAAATAACCAAAGACATGATTCTAAAAATGACATGTGATCTATGTAAAGGTCCAATATCTGACAAACCACATGTTCTTAAAATAGCTAATTTTGAGAGATTTTTTTGTTGTACTTCTTGCAGGGCACTGTATAAAGAAAAATACAAGGGAAGAATTGAATCACTTTCAGATTAAAACCACAATCATTTGAATTAAGTTACTAGTTCCATTTTGAGCTACTGTGTTACAATAAATCTTATTAGCAACAAAGACACATCATATCTAGAGAAATCAAATGGGCGAAAATTATGTACGTGTAGGTGGAAGAGGAACATCAAGAAGAATTGCTAAAAAAGAAGAGGATAATTGGACTGGTGCTGAATTTAAAAACCTACAAGAAAAACGAAAAGAAGAATCAAAAAATAGTTACATTTCTGTAGGAAGAGGTACAAGTAAAATCAAGTTTGGAGATATTGACACAACATCTCAGCGACCATCAGGTAAAGGAATGTGGGTAAGTTCTGGCAGAGGAACGGGTAAGCGCTTCATAAAGTGATCTGTGCACATTAAAATCTCATCAAGATTTGTCATATTATTGAATTAAAGACAATCACATTTTAAATAAAATAAGAAAAATTTGAGATTTGTATTATTTGAAAGAACGTACTTTACGAATTACTTTGTTGTGATCAAATGCAGCAGTAGTAGTCACATACAGGATATGATTCTTACCAGCAGGCATCACTATTCTTTTCACTGTATCATATTCAGCTACAACGTATTTGCATGATCCAAGTGTTCGAAGTAGTTTTTTTCGTTGTTTCCAGTCACGAGCAGCAGCTTTTAGTGATGCTAGGCTTTGATTTTTGGATACAAGAATTTTTACTTTCTTTGAACGTGCCGAGAAAACCAATTTTCCTTGAAGATCACAAACACTAACTACTCTTACAGAAGGACTTAACTTCAAAAGTTTTTCTGTAGCAGATTGTATTTCCATATTATTGGTTTGTGTAGTAATTGATAAAATTTATGTTCAAGATTATTAATGATAAAATTCTAATCTAAAGGTCATAACTACCATACAAATTGTTCCTAGATTTTCTAAATTTAGCTTTCAAATCTCTATTTAGTCATGAAAGTGTATGGGCCCATAGGGACCTACCCCCATTATGGGGATAAAAATGGACGCAAATAGGCGTGATTTTAGCTATTTACTTTCAACAACATTTGAGTAAGGTCAGCGCCAATCTTTTTTACTTGTTGCTCCTGTTTTTGATCTTTCATAGTTCCATCCAAATTGAAAGCTTCATGAGCTTTTGATATTGCTACTTGATTTGGAATTACCATTAC
>SCUP01000275.1 GCA_004297665.1 Nitrosarchaeum sp.
TATTTTGGCAATTCTGTACATGGTAAACTAGGGAAGTTCATGAATCAATATATTGAACAAATAGGCATGATTTGTGTGAACAAGTCTTTTGAGAGGCCTAATTGGGATGAATATTTTATGCTTCAAGCAGAGTTGGCCAAACTTCGCTCAAATTGTATGACTAGACAGGTAGGAGCTGTAATTGTACGCAAAAATAGACAGCTGGCAACAGGATATAACGGAACACCGCCGGGAATCAAAAATTGTTTTGACGGAGGATGTAAACGATGTCAATTAAGAATGGAAGGAAAGATAGAATCAGGAGCATCGTTGGATAGATGTCTTTGCAATCATGCAGAAGCTAACGCCATAATGCATTGCGCAATTTTAGGAATTGAAGCGGGAATTGCAGGAGCCATATTGTACACCACATTTGTTCCATGTTTAGAATGCACAAAGATGGCAATTACAATTGGAATTAGAAAATTTGTCTGTCTTGATTCTTATCCGGAAACAGATTTTGAATTATTAAAAGAAGCTGGTGTTGAAGTTGTTCAGCTTGACAAAAGCAGAATCACCAAATGGGCAAAAGAATTAGTCAACACATATGAAAAATCCATCTAAGTGATCACATGCAGATTAACGTTAAAGAAACAGAAAAGATCACATCAATGCCGCCATCAATGCTAGTATCTGCAACATATGACAACATAACAAGAGCTGCAGTGTTAAAATTCTACGAACCAGTATCACAGAAATTAATTTTATGGCATGACGAAACAGGACACAAACCGTACTGCTACTCCAGATTATCCGTAGATGAATTAGATTTTCTGCAAGAAAGAGATGATATTTTAGAAATTAAAACGGTGAAACGCCATGACTTGATAAAAGATGAAGAAATCAACATGTCAAAAATAACAGTAGCAGATCCACTTACAATAGGAGGAACAACAGGGGACAAAAGCATCAGAAACATAATTGAGACATGGGAATCAGATATCAAATATTATGAAAATTATCTTTACGATAGATCACTAATTGTTGGAAAATATTATGAAATAGTGGACGGAAAAATAAAACCTCATGATTTAGAAATAGCAGACGAGGTTAAACTAGCTCTAAAAAGTCTACTATGGGACAAAGTAGATAGCGAAAATATGGTGGACCCAAAGGAGTTCAAAGAATTAATTTCAGATTGGGCAGATTTACTAAACCAGCCAATTCCTAGAATCAAAAGATTGAGCGTAGACATAGAAGTTGAGGCTGAAATAGGAAGAATTCCAGATCCAAAGATCGCTGAAAAAAAAGTTACCGCAATTGGGCTAAAGGGAACAGACGGGTTTGATCAAATTTTTGTGCTAAGAACAGAAGGCACGGATGAAGGAGTAAATGAACTTGGTCAAGATATCAAGATTGTATTTTATGAGCAAAGTAAAGAAAAAGAGATGATTTTAGATGCGTTTAAAATAATTGAAGAATTTCCTTTTGTGGTAACATACAACGGAGACGAGTTTGATTTACCATATTTGTTTAACAGAGCAGAAAGACTTGGAATAAAAAATGAAAACAACCCACTATACATGATGAAAGATTCTGCCACACTAAAACATGGTGTACATCTTGATTTGTATAGAACACTTTCAAATCGTTCATTTCAGATTTACGCATTTAGTCAAAAGTATACAGATTTTTCATTAAACAGTGTATCAAAGGCGCTCTTAAACAAAGAAAAAATAGATTACGGTTTGGAGTTTGATCAGCTCAGTCTATATCAAATTGCAAATTATTGTTACAATGATGCTCTGCTAACATACGAGCTTACAAGTTTCAACAAAGATCTTTTGATGGATTTGCTTGTAATTATTGCCAGAATTGGAAGAATGCCAATTGACGATATTGCAAGAATGGGAGTGTCACAGTGGATTAGAAGTTTGTTGTATTACGAGCACAGACAAAGAAATGCATTGATTCCAAAAAGAGAAGAACTTGAGCGAAGATCAGAAGGAGTATCATCAGATGCAATAATCAAAGATAAAAAATACAGAGGAGGTTTAGTTATTGATCCAAAAGAAGGAATTCATTTTGATGTGGTAGTAATGGATTTTGCAAGTCTATACCCCAGCATTATCAAGGTGAGAAACATATCATATGAAACAGTCAGATGCTCTCATGATGAATGTAAGAAAAATACCATACCTCAAACAAATCATTGGGCATGTACAAAAAGAAACGGGCTAACAGCAATAATTATCGGTTCATTACGAGACTTGAGAGTAAATTACTACAAAAGCCTCTCAAAAAAAGAGACACTGACAGAAGATCAAAGACAACAATACACGGTAGTTAGTCAAGCACTCAAAGTAATTCTAAATGCCAGCTATGGAGTAATGGGTGCAGAAATTTTTCCATTGTATTTTCTTCCTGCAGCAGAGGCAACAACTGCTATTGGCAGATTCACAATTTTAGAGACTATCAAAAAATGTGAGGCAATAGGAATTGAAGTTCTTTATGGCGATACAGATTCATTGTTTATCAAAAAACCCACAGATGAGCAAATCCACAAAGTAATAGAACAAGCAAAAAGAGATCACGGAGTAGATTTAGAAATTGACAAAGTGTATAGATACTGTGTATTAAGTAACAGAAAGAAAAACTATCTTGGCGTAACCAATACAGGTACAGTAGACGTAAAAGGTTTGACTGGAAAAAAATCGCACACACCACCATTTATCAGAAAATTATTTTATGAATTACTTGATGTGTTATCCAAAGTTCAAACAGTTTCAGATTTTGAACGAGCAAAAAAAGAGATCACAGACAAAATTGCAACATGTGCAAAAAAAGTAGAAGCAAAAGAGATACCACTGCAAGACCTGACATTTAATGTAATGATCAGTAAAGCACCGTCAGAATATGTTAAAACGGTTCCACAGCACATACGAGCTGCAAAATTACTTGAATCAATCAGAGAGATAAAAAAAGGAGATAAAATATCATATGTTAAAATTCTAAACAAACCGGGAGTAAAACCAGTGGAATTGGCAAAAAAAGAAGAGATAGACTCTAAAAAATACATGGAGTTTATGGAGGCCACATTAGATCAAATCACATCATCATTGGATTTGGATTTTCAGACTATGCTAGGCAAACCAAAACAAACTGGATTAGATGAATTTTTTTGGAATTAGTGACTTGTTGTGGAAATTGACGGAACTTTACTTACCATACTTGGAATAGCTGCAGGTGTTTTAATTTTATCAGGATGGGTAGAGCAGATTATCAAAGGATACAAGACAAAGAGCCTCAAAGATGTTTCAAAATATCTAATGGTTTTCATCTCTGGAGGATCCATCTTGTGGTTAATTTATGGAATTATAGTTGCAGATGTCTTTATTATAGGCACAAATATTGCAGCAATTTTTCTTATGATGATAGTTTTATTCATGAAAAAAAGATATGAAAAAATATCAAAGATAAATCAGTAAAACATACAATCAAGGGTTAAATACAATGTTGGAATTTTCAAAGAAAGTATGTTCATAATTAATTGTAAAAACTATGAAGAGATTGCAGGAGACAAAATAACAGAATTTGTAAATATTGTAGAAAAGATTTCAAAAAAATATAAAATAAAAATTATGGTTGCACCACCACAGCACTTGATTGGTCTAGTATCAAATAGTTCAATTCCAATTTTAGCACAACATGTAGATAATTCAAAAATTGGCAGTACAACAGGATTTGTCATTCCAGAATTGTTGAAAAAATCCAAAGTCAGTGGTTCTTTGATTAATCATAGTGAACATAGAATTTCAGAAAAAGAAATTACTGGACTTGTTTTAAGATTAAGAGAATTAAAGATGATTTCAGTTGTTTGTGTCAAGGATGTAACAGAAGTAAAAAAATACGCAAAATTAAATCCAGATTACATTGCAATAGAACCGCCAGAACTCATTGGATCGGGAAAAGCAGTTTCAAAAGAAAGACCAGAACTCATTACAAAAGCTGCAGATGCTGTAAATAGTGCAAACAACAAAACAAAATTGCTTTGTGGTGCAGGAATTGTTTCAGGACAAGATGTTGCAAAAGCATTAGAATTAGGCTCCAAAGGAATTTTAGTTGCAAGCGGAATAATCAAAGCAAAAAACTGGACAAAAGTAATTGAAGAGTTTTCAAAGGCAATGCTTTAAAAACCCCTGATTTTGATTTGATAATCTAGATAAAAAATGAAACAAGTTTACTTTTATGACGAAGGAGACGGAAAAAACAAGAAACTCCTAGGAGGAAAAGGAGCTGGCCTTTGCGAGATGACCAGACTCAAATTGCCTGTTCCACCAGGATTTACAATTACTACTGAAGTTTGCAAAATGTATTATACCAATAATAAAAAATTGCCAAAAACACTGATTCCAGAAGTAAAAAAGAACATTGCAAAAATTGAAAAAAGAACAGGAAAGAAATGGAATTCTAAAGAAAACCCATTACTTGTATCTGTAAGATCAGGGGCTGCAATATCCATGCCTGGAATGATGGATACTATTTTGAATTTGGGATTAAATGATGAAACTGTAGAAGGCCTTGCAAAAAAAAGCAACAACTCAAGATTTGCATGGGATTCATACAGAAGATTTGT
>SCUP01000276.1 GCA_004297665.1 Nitrosarchaeum sp.
GCTCTTCCGATCTTTTCATGGTAATTTTGGCAATTTTATTAGGAGTTACAATTTGGATAATATCTACTGAAAATTATACCTGGGATATTTCTAATTGGTTGACCCTAGTAATTGAGGTTGGAATAGGAGTAGGAATTGCATTTGCAGTATTGATTTATGAAAGAAATCAGCAAGAAATCATAAAATCGGATCAGAAAAAAATTACCCAACTAGTAGAACAAACCCAGAAAATTACCTCAGAATTAGAAAAAAGAAACAAGGCATCGGAAGATTTTCATAATGAACAAAGAGATATCGCCATTCATAGAACAAGATCATATCTTGCATCATTGTATTCAGTAATACAGATACTAAGCGAAATTTCGTTAGATCCTGATATTCCTCCTGACTATGACGTTAATTTTCATACAAATTATGAATTAAAAAATGAGTTTGTCAGACAATTAGAGTTTATTGCAAATCAATCTTCATTTATCATAGATCAGAATTACCTTCAGAGAATTACTGACATAATCGAACTATCTAGAATTAACCCCAAAGTGACTGATGAAGAATATGGATGGGGTTTGGATGTGTCTCATTGTACTGGGATACTCAGTCAGATAGATGATCTATTAAACATCATGCCTAATCCTCCAGTTTAACTTAAAAGATTATTATTGTGATAAGTTCATACTGGGTATGAATTCTACAGAGTCTCTTGCAATTTTAATTATAGTAGGGATTTCATCTGGAGCGTTTATAGTTGGAGTTGCCACTTATTTTCTTGACACTCTTACTCTAGAACCTGAAGAGTCCGTTCCAATTTATGCTGGAGTAATGGTATTTTTAGGAGGTATAGCAACTGCGATATTTCAAGAATTATCATCTAGATATAAAGAAAGAAGAGATAATGCTAGAAATAGATGGCAATTAGTTTTTCCCATATTAAAAGAAAGTTATATCCCATGGATTAATGCCGGAAAGAAATTTAGTTCTTCACTTAAACCCAAAGATGATAAATTTACCGATTCAGAAATTAATCGCATTTTGTATTTCATTTGTCTTTTTTTTGGTATTCGGTTAGACTTTATTTTAAAGCATGGCGGGTCCATACTCTTGGGAAGTAAAGAGGAACAAGAAAAAGTTGAAAATGCTTACGAAAAATTAAAGAACACTCTACAGTGGGCTGGAAATGATACTCCTAAACACACTTCAAATCTTCAGCATTATTTTATTTCAAATAACAAATCGGATGATCCCATGGTTTTTCAAAAATTTGCAGACAAGTTAGATCCACCTATTATTTCGTTAAAGGAACCTAGAGAACTATTATCTGCATGGTTACAAAAGAAAGAGGAAGTAAACAAGGCAAAAATAGCAATAGAAGAATTTACCATCATCTTTGATAAAGCCATAGCTGATTTCTCAGGACAAGAAAAATAGGCAAAATTCATCAATATGACATATCAATAAACCATATTGATATCCACCTCAATTGAAAGTTTAAGGGAATTTGCCAGACTTAACATGGATGAAAAATGCTTTCAGAAATATCTCCAATTGATAGAACCTGGCATACAAAATATGATCAGGAATTACTTTGGGGGATGGTCATCAATTGAATCATCAATCACACAAATTATTATGAGAGAAAATAAAGTATACAAAACTCATACATCTATAATTTTTGATAAAAATGACGATAGAACCAAATTTTCTGATTTGGTGGATTTAGAAAAATATAAAAAATTTGAGAAATTTAATTTTAAGAAGAAATTAGACATCTTGTTTGAAAACAAAATCATCGGTACAAACACTCATCAATTATTAGATCATCTAAGATTGAAACGCAATTCAAAGATTCATGGAACTGAAGCGTATTTTACAGATGAGGATAGAGAGTGGTTTGAGATAGGCTATTCTGTGATTCATACAATTTATTTTGCATCTTCTGATAAATTAGATCCTGTCATAAAAAATAGGATGTGTGAATCTGCAGAAAACACTGCAGCACTAATCCTTAAGAAAATTACATAGTACGTCATATGTGACATCCAATAACCCCCATGAGTATCGATATTATTTCATAGG
>SCUP01000277.1 GCA_004297665.1 Nitrosarchaeum sp.
TTCAAAAATACCGAAAAGTAATTGGAAGACCATTAACACTCACTGAAAAAATACTTGCTGGACATTTTGATCAAGTCGGTGACAACAATCTTGATGGCGGTAAAAACTATGTCTTTCTTATTCCTGATAGAGTAGCATTACAGGACGTAACTGGGCAGATGGTGATGTTGCAATTTATGCAAGCAAAACTTAAACAAACAGCTTTACCAACAACTGTTCACTGTGATCATCTGATACGAGCACAAGTAGAAGGTGATACCGACATGAAAGTTGCCCTTGATGAGAATAGTGAGGTTTTCAAGTTTTTGCAATCTGCTGCTGGTAAATATGGATGTGGTTTTTGGAAACCCGGTGCAGGAATTATCCATCAAGTTGTTCTTGAAAATTATGCATTTCCAGGTGGATTAATGATTGGCACTGATTCTCATACTCCCAATGCAGGTGGTTTGGGAATGATTGCAGTTGGAGTAGGTGGATTAGACGCAGCAGAAACGATGGCTGGAATGCCATGGGAATTACTTTATCCTAAAAGAATTGGTGTAAAATTAATCGGAGAACTAAACGGATGGACTGCACCAAAAGACATCATACTCAAAGTAGCTGAAGAACTGACAGTTTCAGGAGGAACAAATTCTGTTATTGAATATTTTGGACCTGGAACAAATACTATTAGTTGTACTGGAAAAGCTACTATCACTAACATGGGTGCAGAAGTAGGTGCAACATGTTCTATATTTCCATATGATCAAAGAATGGAAACTTATCTAAAATCTACAAACAGAGAAAAAATTGCTGAACTTGCAAATCATAACAAAGAATTGCTTGTGGCAGATCCTGAAATAGAATCTAATCCAGAAAAATTCTTTGATAAAATTATTGAAATTAATCTTTCAACATTAGAACCTCATATTGTTGGTCCTCATACACCTGATCTCGCAAGACCAATTTCTGATTTAGCTGATGATGTAAAATCTAATCAATATATTGATTCAATATCTGTTGCACTGATTGGGAGTTGTACAAATTCATCTTATGAAGATATGTCACGAGCAGCAAGTTTAGCTGAACAAGCAAAATTAAAAGGCATTAAATCAAAAATTCCTTTACTAATCACACCTGGTTCCGAACAAATCAGAAGTACTATTGAAAGAGATGGACAAATGCATTCACTAAAAGAAATCGGAGCTACGGTATTGGCAAATGCATGTGGTCCATGTATTGGTCAGTGGAAAAGACCTGAATTAGAAAATGACGAAAAAAATACAATTGTCACTAGTTTTAATCGAAATTTTCCAGGTCGTAATGATGGTCACAGAAACACTCTAAATTTTATTGGTAGTCCTGAAATGATCATCGCACTTGCTTTGGGAGGTAGACTTTCATTTAATCCTCTAAAAGATGAGTTAACTGCATCAGATGGAACAAAATTCAAACTTGAACCGCCAAAACCTGCACCTGAAGTCCCAAAAAATGGATTTATGATACCTAAAGGAATTTTTGTTTCTCCCCCTGAAAATTCAAGCAATATTGAAGTGATAATTGATCCTAATAGTAAAAGACTACAACGTTTAGAGCCATTTTCTATATGGGATGGAAAAGACTTTGAAGATATTCCAATAATGGTTAAAGCAAAAGGAAAATGCACCACTGATCATATCTCTCCTGCAGGTGCTTGGTTATCTCTTAGAGGCCATATTGATAACCTAAGTGATAATATGCTCTTGGGTGCTGTTAATGCATTTAATGATGAAATTGGTAAAGGAAAGAATCTCTTAAATGGTCAACTTGAATCTTTTTCAAAAATTGCAAGACAGTATAAAGAAAAGGGAATGAGATGGGTAATCATAGGTGATAATAATTATGGCGAGGGAAGCAGTAGAGAACATGCTGCAATGACTCCCAGATATTTGGGATGTGCAGCTGTTATTACAAAAAGTCTTGCCAGAATACATGAAACAAACTTGAAAAAACAAGGAATTCTAGCATTGACTTTTAGTAATCCTGATGATTACAATAAGCTCCAAGAAGATGACAGAATTAGTCTTATTGGTTTGAATAATCTAGAACCGCAAAAACCAGTTAGATGTATCATTAAACATAAAGATGGAACAAAGGATGAAATTTCTCTTAATCATTCTTATAATAAATCACAAATAGAGTGGTTCAAAGCTGGTTCTGCACTAAATGTTTTGAGAAATAAATAATATTCTAACGTGGGGCCGACCGGAATCGAACCGGCGACCTACGGGTCACTACAGCTCCAAACTTACATCATCCGTGAGTCAGTTTAGCTTAGTTTACCTTTGGAGCCCTTAGCGGTGATCTAACGTATGCACTGTCGCCCTACCAGGCTAGGCTACGACCCCACGAACAAGAATGAATCGGACTAGAATTTTAAGTTATTTTAACCAAGATTTATTTGCAATTAACCTTGATCTACAACCGTTAAGGTAAATCATGGTAAAACCAATTATTTTAGTAATAGCAGCAATTCCTGCTATTGTTGCAATTTTAATTGCTATTCCGTTAATTACAAAATCAGATATTCCGTACTCTGCAGCTAATCCAAATGATATAGTTGAAATTGAATACACAAAACATCAATTAAAAAAAATATCTTTTGGTGTAACAGAACGAATTGGAGCGCAAAAAACTGAAATTCTATTAATACACAATAATGGAGAAATAAAATATACTGTGACTGAAGATGGTTATCCAAAACCAGATGTTAAATCAAATCTGGATGATCAAACACTTCGTAAGTTAAAAGCCCTGATTAAAGAAACTGGATTTATCTCAATCCCTTCTGAATCATTTCCTATACGTGATAATGTAACTGATTTTCAAAAATCGAATATCAAAATTACTCTAAATGGAAGAGTTAATCAAATTAACTGGCCAGAACAAAATGCAACTGATAAATTCATACCCCCAATAATTTCTATGGTAGAATCTCAACTTGATAAAATCGTAGAACAAATTAGTGAATAGATACAAATAGGCTCTGATAAAACTCTAATTATGCTTCCACTTTCGGGCGAAAGAACTGATGCAAAAGGAATAATTAAAGACAAATCTGATTCTGGTGATATTTTACGTGGAACATCTACTTTGAAACGTGGTTTTGCTCATATGCTAAAAAATGGCGTAGTGATGGATGTTACTACAGTAGAACAAGCTCAAATTGCAGAAGAAGCAGGAGCTGTATCTGTTATGGTTTTAGATAAACTACCATCTGATGTAAGAAAAGCAGGCGGAGTTGCACGAACTGCAAGTATTAGAATTATTGAAGATATTATGGATTCAGTAACAATTCCAGTAATGGCAAAATGTAGAATTGGCCATGTATATGAAGCAAAAGTTCTTGAAGAAACCAATGTGGATATGATAGATGAATCAGAAGTTTTGACACCAGCTGATGAAAACCATCACATTTGGAAGTGGGATTTTACAACCCCTTTTGTTAATGGAGCAAGATCATTATCTGAAGCATTACGAAGAATTGAAGAAGGAGCTGCAATGATCAGAACTAAAGGGGAACCCGGTACAGGAAATGTTGCAGAGGCAGTTACTCACATCAAAAAAGTAAATGATGAATTAAGATCAATAAAGGCAATTTATGATTCTGGTGACAATCAAGATCTAGTTAGAATGGCAAGAGAATTCAAAGTATCTTATGATCTAGTTGAAGAAACTGCAAAACTTGGAAGATTACCTGTTGTTAATTTTGCAGCTGGAGGAATTGCAACCCCTGCTGATGCTGCATATTTGATGTCTCTTGGATGTGATGGAATATTTGTAGGATCTGGAATCTTTAATGCAAACGATGCCAAAGAAAGAGCAAGAGCTATTGTATTGGCAACTACTTT
>SCUP01000381.1 GCA_004297665.1 Nitrosarchaeum sp.
ACAACTTTTCTACTTTCTGCCAAGTAAAGCACCAAGACGTGGCATTACAACTTCTACTTGTTCTCTTACTAGTTGAGTGTAATAGTTGATGAGAATATCTACCATAAGCAAAATTCCAATTCCAGAACCAAAAACACCTAAAACATCAGACACACCAGCTAACAAGCCCAAAATTATAGAACCAATAATTGTGACAGATGGGATGTATTTGGCTAGTAATGCTTCTACAGGTGCGTTTGATCTTCTAAATCCTGGAATTTGTACATCTGCATCAAGCAAGTTTTGAGCCGCACTCTTTGGAGATAAACCTCCAAGCTCAACCCACAGCCTACCAAATAAAACAACAATGCCAACCATAAACAGCATGTAACCTATAGCTCTTCCAGGATCCAAAGCTGCAATTGCTAATCCTCGTGGCGGAGTAATGTAGTAAATGATTCCCCCTATTGGAGTAGAAGGGCTAGTAGGATCAAATTGGCCTAGAATATTCATGAAGAAATTATTGTTTCGGGGGTTAAAGTTTGCCCATAACATCTGACCCATAAATACAGCATTTGCAGTTAAAGCAGATGCCAAAATAACCGGAATGTTTGAAGTATACAACATTTTGATTGGATAAACTGCTGAAAATCCTCTGTATTTTGTAGAAACAATAGGAATCTCAATTTTCATTCCTTGTGTAAATACTAGAATTAATAGAATACCAGCAGTCAGACATAATCCAAAAATACTAGGCAGTTGGTTTGAACGGAATAAGACATTAGATAAATCTCCATTCATCATGGATTGGCCAATATATGGAACAATACCAATAGTACCACCATCACCAGCTGGTAATGGGCTGAATAAACTCCATAAAATTTGCTGAGCAACACCGGCCATAATGAACAAACTGATTCCACTGCCCAGACCCCAGCCTTTTTGAATTAATTCATCTAAGAACATAATGATAATTGATGCAGCCATCAATTGGCCAATCATAACATACAGGACATATGGTTCTGGTACACCGGGACCGTAAACAGCAGTTGCATATACGATTGATTCAGCTACAATTACAATGTAGGTTACTAGTTTAGTAGCAGTTTGAAATACTCCTCGCTCTTCTGGTTTTTTAAAATCAAACTTTAGAATATCTGAACCTCGAAGCAATTGCATCAAGAGACCTGCGGTAACAATAGGTCCAATGCCTAGTTCAACTAGGGTTCCTTGTTGAGATGCAAAAATGACTCTGGCAAAT
>SCUP01000278.1 GCA_004297665.1 Nitrosarchaeum sp.
CCAATCATTCCTCCAAGTGACTCAATTTTTCCATGACCATAGGTATGTTCTTCATCTGGAGGCTTGATTGCCATTCTAGCTGCCAAAAGCAGTATTGCTGTAACAACACTGTCCAGCAACGCATGAACACTATCTGTAATTAGACCTAGACTGTTAGAAATTAAACCAAAAACTAATTCCACAATAAATGCGGAAAATATGGCCAATAGTGAAATCTGTAAAACCTTTGTTCTCTGAACGAACATTTCTATCTGTTTTAGTAATTACTCCATGTATTACAAGTATTCTGAAGATAATTCATGCGACAAGATTATTTGCTATAAGCAATATTTTTTGTTATGTTACGCAGAAAATCTATCATTTTACTTACAATTATCTCCTCTATGTTCTTGATCCCGATTATACAGGCAGAAGCTGCAAGTAACCCAAATCTGTTTGTTTCGGCTGAAAATTCACTATTTGATAATCATTTTTCTGGCTCTATGATAGTTGAAGTTGTAATTCGTGATCCGAATATTCATGACACAGGAGAAGGAAAAGGTGAACCTGATGTTACGCTTAATGGTAAATCTTTACGAATGGTTCAATCTACTGATGGTAATTGGTATGCATATTTTGCAAATGTCGACAAGGCAAAAATAGCAGATTCTACACAGTCTGCTACCTCTGGTAAAGGTTTAGACTTTGGTGTTTTTTGTAGTAGAGATACTGCGTCTTCCGTTTTTGGAATCTCTCTTTCTGAAACTGATGGTTTTGCTGTTCCAAGAAATAATGGCTTGTCTGGTTTTACCAACGGTGATGTTTCATTTAATCAATGTACTGGAACGCCAACAAGTTCTACCAATCTTAATAATGTTGTAAGAAATGCAAAATCAATTAACACTAATTCAAATATTCCTTCTGGACAAATTGGACTAGATTCAGATGCATGGCCCTTAATCCAATTATATGATTTTTCAACAGGTGGTAATATTATAATTCAATACAATCCTGGAGGTGAAATACAGACTGTCACCTTACAATATGATGAAATTTCAAATATTTTCACAACATTGGATAGAGCAAACTATCCTCCAAATTCCCAAGTCTTTGTAACTATCAAAGATATACAGCTAAATCAAGATCCAACTTCACGAGATTCCTGGACATTTAATATCGGAATTCCACAAGCAGTATTTTATGGAGCATTTACAGAAAGCGGTACGAGTGCAGCGAACGGCGGCGTTGGTCTCACAAATATAATATCTGAATTATCTAGTCTTGGATTTGAGAAAAATGGAAAACTATCTATGAATCTTGGCACAGTTGCACAACTACAAGCAAATGGATATCAAACTGCTACTGCAACTGATGGAACTACTGCATTTACACAAATCGTAACGTTTGTGGAATCCCAGCCAAACACTGGCATATTTGAGAACTTCGATTTTTCTGATTTATCTAATGTGCAGATTCTATCCAACGCCCCACGTGGACAATCAGCCAGCATAGAGTACAATCTTCAATCATTATCTATCGTGTCTGGATTAAGCGACGCAAGTATCTCATCAGGTACCCCTCAATATGTATCTGGACAAAAAGTACCAATTACTATCAATGATCCTGACCAGAACATCAACCCTGGTGGAAGAGACAAACTAGATGTGTTTAGAAGTTCAGCATTAATTCCCTCATTGACTATAGGAACTCCAGCAACACTCCAAAATGCTGGTAGCGTCAAAATCTATGCCTTATCAACAGATGCCATATCTGGAGGAACCTCAATCACATCATCTGTTCCAGATACTAACTCTGACAGATTAATTTTAGACACAAGACCATCGACTGGAATAGTAAATCAGAGTTTTGAAAAAATCTCTCTTAATACAGGATTGTCTGCAATTGATCTTCAAAATCTCTTGATACGCATAAGTTCCGGTGATCAAGGAACAAACTGGGTAAATTATGATCTTAGATCTATACAAAATCAGCTTGGAATCACCGATTACACCGATACGAAAATTTCTCTGTATTTTGGATTGACTGATGTAACCCCCGTCACTCTAATCAGTTCTAGTAATATGACTGGAGCGCAAGGATTTGTTCAGATACCAAATGCAGCAGTAAATCTAATTGCAGCAAAGTCTGGAATTGCATTTCTTGTGATCAACTTTGATGCATCAGATAACTCAGCAGCACAAGGTTCTATCTCGAGTGAAACCGATACACAACCAATAGTGTTTGATCTATTTTCATTTGGAAATAAAAACAATAAAGACATAACAAATGGAATCTATAGATTTGAATTACAAGAGACTACATTAAATTCTGCAATATTTGCTGGTACTATGGAATACACAATGGCAAACCAGCTAAATCAATTTGATGCAAATGTAATCACAACATTACAACCAATATCTGAAGATGTCAAGTTTTTTGTCAATCAAAGATTAATTGATGAAGATGGAATTAATATTGCATATTCTGATGTTGCAAAAGCTGGTACAACAACCGGTGTTTCATCAAAAACTGATATTAGAACACATTCTGCAACAGTATCTACCACATCAAATGTATTGCGTTTTGGTCATCCTGTAACAATTATACTCAAAGATCCAGATCTTAATTTGAAAAGTAACGATGTTGACATCTATCTAGTAAACAATGATCCAAATTCTCCAAATGTCGATACCGTTGGTAAAGATGGAAATATTTTGTTGGAGATTTTAATTAAAGATATTAGATACAAACGGTGCACTGTAAATGGGGTTGAGTATGGTGGTTTGGCTTCTTCAGGTTTTACTTTAGTTGAGACTGGACCTAGTACTGGTGTGTTTGAGGGAATATTCAAAATGCCATCACAAATTTGTGATACATCTGGAACAAAACTAATTTCTCCTACTGGAGGCAGTCTTGATGCAAAATATCATGATTCTAAAGATGCATCTGGAAATCCAAACATATTCAGTTTGTTGCGAGATAAATCAACTACACAGTTTTCAAATCCCCCACAACTAAGCATAAATAAAATCTCAATTCCATCCTCTGGCAGATCTGAAGAAATAATTCTTTCTGGCAGTATTGCTAATCATAAAAGAGATATTCCTTTAGATATTACCTTAACACATCCTGATGGTAATACCCAAAATTTTACTGCGATTTTATCCAATAGTGGTAGTTATCGTACAGAATTTTCAATAAATGAAAATTCTTTATTAGGTGTTTATAGAATTCATCTATATCATAATGACATTAATGTTGGACTAGTTTCATTTACTGTTTCTACTCAAAATATTCCTGATTGGGTTAAAGACAATGCAAGACGATGGTCTTCTACTTCTATTTCTGATTCTGAATTTATTGATGTATTAGAGCAGATGATTAAAGACAGAATTATTATATCTCCAAAAGAAAATTCAATATCTGAAAGAATAATCCCTACTTGGATCAAAAACAATGCAAGATGGTGGTCTAACGATCAAATTTCAGATGATGACTTTATAAAATCCCTTCAATACTTGGTCAAAAAAGGCATAATTCGGGTATAATCAGGTCAATTTTTATTTCATTGAATACATAAATACCCTCAAACCTGATTCAAAATGAAAATGAAGCGTGGGGCTTTCCTAGCATTATTTGTAATTTCTTTACTGTCTTATGGATTTGTTGGAACTGTACATGCTTTAGGTCCGGAAGACTGTACCTCTGACCAAGTATGGCAAAATAATGAATGTGTTACTGCTGTAGATCCTCAAAAAAATGATCTGAATTTACAAACTGACAAAGTTCTCTATGGACAAGGTGGCGTAGTTGTTATTACTGGCATGATACATAATATTGAAAATCTTAGTACTGGTGATGTCGCAATTATTGTTAGAGCACCAGATAATAATATTGTCACAATAGCTCAAGTGCATCCCAATGCTGATGGTTCTTTTCAAACAAGTCTTAAAGCAGATGGTCCACAATTCAAAGCACCTGGAGACTATACCGTTCTTGCTAATTTCTCTGGATTAAAATCTACAATTACATTTGAATTTACTGGTGGCTCTGGTGATATTATCTCTGGAGGTGAACCAACACCTATACCAACTCCAGAACCTGAACCAACTCCAGAACCTGAACCAACTCCAGAACCTGAACCAACTCCAGAACCTGAACCAACTCCAGAACCTGAACCAACTTGTGGTCAAGGAACTGAATTAGTAAATGGTATTTGTCAAGTTGTCAAACCTTCAGGTGAAGGAAAATCTGGATGTCTAATTGCAACTGCTGCATATGGCACTGAATTGGCTCCTCAAGTACAGTTCCTTAGAGAAATCAGAGATAACACTGTAATGAGTACTACATCTGGTATGGCATTTATGACTGGATTTAACCAACTATACTATTCATTCTCACCTACAATTGCTGATCTAGAAAGAGAGCATCCTATGTTCCAAGAGGCAGTAAGAGCTTTTATCACTCCTATGATCTCTACACTTTCGATTATGACATTAGCTGAAGATGGTTCTGAAGCTGAAGTCTTAGGATTAGGAATCTCTGTAATTGCCTTAAACTTGGGAATGTACATTGCAGCACCAGCTGTAATTGGATTCAAAGTTCACAAACATTTGAAATCCAGAAAATAACTCCATTTTTTATTACAACTAAAATTCACAAAAACTGGATGAAATGATCTCAACGTTTTTTATATCGGAATTCAGATAAACACAATATAGGTAAAGAAATATGAAAAACAATATCAAGTCGCTTTTAATCGGTTTCATTTTACTATTCATCTTATTGCCAAATAATGTGTTCGCTCAAGATCCAGACACTGATGGTGACGGTATTCCAGATTCATCAGACTCTTGCCCAACTGATCCTGAAACAGTTAACGGATTTCAAGATACAGATGGTTGTCCAGATGTAGTTCCACCAACTGACACTGATGGTGACGGTATCCCAGATTCTTCAGACTCTTGCCCAACTGATCCTGAGACAGTTAACGGATTTCAAGATACAGATGGTTGTCCAGATATAGTTCCACCAACTGACACTGATGGTGACGGCATTTCTGATTCAATTGATCAATGTCCAACACAAGATGAAACAGTTAACGGATTTGATGATCTTGATGGTTGT
>SCUP01000279.1 GCA_004297665.1 Nitrosarchaeum sp.
CAATATCCTTGCCAATAAAATGGTAAATATCAGCAGAATTCCAAAACTCTTTTCCGTTTATGCCTTTATCGTCAAGAAATTTTATTGCAGTAGAAATGTATGCCAAATGATTATCAAACCAACCATAGAATACCTTGTCCTTAGCAGCTTCAAGTGGTACGGATACACCCCAAGAGATATCACGTGTAATATCCCAGTCAATCAGGCCAGATTTTATCCAGTTTTGAACGTATTTTTTCACATCTTTTTGCAGGTTGTCATTTTCATCTAGCCATTTGTATAATGAATCACCAAAAGTTTTGAGCTTGAAAAAGAAATGAGTTGTCTTTTCTTTAGTAGGAGTTTGTCCACAAATAGAACATTTTGGATCAGATATTTCTTCAGGAACACGTCCACAACTTTCGCAAAGATCAGAGTATTGATCAGCTGCATTACAATAAGGACATACACCTTTGACATATCTGTCAGGTAGAAATTTTTTGTCATTGCTGCAGTAAAATTGGATGATTTCTTTTTCGTAGATATGTCCTGCACTGTTGAGTTTTTTGAACACATCTTGAACAAAGGCAATATTTTCATGAGAGCTTGTTTTGTAGAAAAAATCAAAATCAATGCCAAATGCAGTAAAATCATCATAATCACGTTTATTCCAATATGCAACATAATCAGAAGGAGTTTTACCTTCTTTTTCAGATTGTATCAAAATAGGAGTGCCAAAATCATCAGATGCACAAAAATAGTAAGCCTCAACTCCTTTTAATTTCAGAAATCTTGTGGTGACATCAGCAGGTAGATACGTTGATGCAACGTGTCCTAGATGTATTTCTCCATTGGCATAAGGTAATGCACTAGTAATGATTGCTTTATTTTTCATCTATTTAGTTTGGAATCTAATTGGGGTTAAGAAGTTTTACCAGCTATGTGCATATTTGACTTGCTCTGGTGTAAGCTTGTCAATTTTTACATCCATTGCATTTAGCGCATCAACTGCAACTTGTTTATCAATTTCTTCTGGAACATTGATAATTTTATTGCCAATCTTTGCATGATTTTTGAGAATATACAAAATAGATAGAATTTGATTAGAAAATGACTGGGCCATTACTTCGGGAGGATGGCCTTCTGCTGCAACAAGATTTGCCAGTCTTCCCTCACCAATAAGATAAACGCGTTTACCATTTTTGAGTGTGCATTCATCAAGGTTTGGTCTTACTCTTTTTACTGATTTTGATTCTTTTAGCAAAAACTTGCTATCAATTTCTACATCAAAGTGTCCTACATTTCCCATGACAGCGCCATTTTTCATTTGTAAAATGTGTTCTTTTCTAATTACGCTAGTCATTCCAGTACAAGTGATAAAGATATCACCTATTTTGCAGGCCTGTGCCATTGGCATCACTTCAAATCCATCCATGTGAGCTTCTAATGCCTTTACAGGATCAATCTCAGTTACTATTACTTTGGAACCCATTCCGTGACATCTTGCTGCGACACCGCGACCAACCCAACCATACCCAACAACAACAACTCTTTTGGATGCCATAAGCAAATTCATTGCACGCAAGTATCCATCAATTGTACTTTGTCCAGTTCCATATCGATTATCAAACATGTGTTTTGTGTATGCCTCATTGACTAAAATTACAGGATAGCGAAGTTTGCCCTGATTTGCAACAGCTCTAATTCTAGTTACACCCGCAGTTGTCTCTTCAGTTGCACCAAGAATTTTCATGTTTTTGTATCTATTATCAAAGTGAGCTTTTACATTCATGTCAGCACCATCATCAGTCAAAATAGTAGGTTTGTGATTCAAGACTTGGTCAATACACCAATCATATTCTTTTACAGATTGTCCATGCCATGCATAAACATGAATTCCTTGTGATGCTAAAAATGCTGCAATATCATCTTGTGTGGTAAGAGGATTTCCACCACAGCATGCAACAGTAGCACCGAGTTCCTTTGCACCCATTAAAAGAACAGATGTTTCCTTTGTTATGTGTAAACAAAATCCTACTGTAACACCTTTGAGAGGTTTGGATTTTTTAAATCGATTAATAGTATTGTCTAAGATTTGCATGTGAGATCTAGCCCACTCATAAGACAATTTACCGTCTTGAATCAATTTTGCGCTAGACTTTACTTTGCTCAATACAATTTGGCTTCAGAAAGAGTATAAAATTCTATCATGCGAATCTAAATAAATGACAAAATCATGAAATTAGCTAGTATGGCTTGGAAAAAAATTGCAGAGAAAGGAGAAATTGCCACAGGCAAAGGAAAGGCCTTTAAAATTGATGGAAAACAAATTGCAATATTTAACCAAGGGGGATATCACGCAATAGATGATCTTTGTGTTCATCAAGATGGATCAATTGCACCAGGAAAACTAGAAGGAGATATTGTAGAATGCCCATTGCATTTTTGGCATTATAATATCAAGACAGGTGAATTGAAAGACTATCTTAAAGATGTGAAATTAGCAACATATCATGTTGAAGCAAGAAATGACGGAATTTACGTAGACATTTAAAAAATCCTATTTTTGAGAACGGTTGGATACGAATACAAAATTTACAAAAATAGAGCAGTATGTGTTAAAAATGAACAAATTCAGTTGTAATCTTGGCACAACTTTTATTCTTACGGTTTCTGAAAATAATTGATTGAATCAGAAGATTTTAGATGAGATAATCCATCAAGATTATGCTGCCATTACAAACACCATTGAGGATTTTCTAATAAAGCAGATTGAAAAAAACAAGGCAAAAGGAGTGATTCTTGGCCTAAGCGGAGGGATTGATTCTGCAGTACTGGCCTATATTTGTAAAAGAATACTCAAAGAAAAAACAATGACAATCATAATGCCAGATACACAAATCACACCAAGTATAGAAACAGAAGATGCAATGAAAATGATAGCACTTACAGGATTAGAATACAAACTAATCGATATCAAACCAATTGTAAATGAATATTCAAATTATCTGGAACCAAACGATTGGGCCAAAGGAAATCTCAGAGCACGTGTAAGAGCAAATATTTTGTATTATTACGCAAATGCAAAAAACTACTTGGTATTAGGTTCAAGTGACAAAAGTGAGTATTTGATTGGATATTTTACAAAATATGGGGATGGTGCATCAGATTTAGTCCCAATAATTTCATTGTACAAATTACAAGTAAGAGAGATTGCAAAATTTTTAGGTGTGCCGCAAAATGTCATTGAAAAAAAGAGTAGCCCACATCTATGGAAGGAGCACGAAGCTGAAAAGGAACTAGGAATATCATATGAAGACATAGATTCCATACTTTATTGTATTTTTGACAAAAAACTCTCAGTTGAAAAAACTATAGAAACATTACAAATTGAAAAACAAATTGTAGAAAAAGTATACCAATTACATCTCAATAGTATACATAAAAGAGAACCACAGCAAAAACCATTTGAGGATCTATGAAACTGCAAGATACGCTTAGTAATTCAGAACAAATGCTAGACATTTCAAAAAAGATAAGAGTTTACTTGTGTGGGGTTACAGTTTACGACGAATCACACATAGGACACGCAAGGACAATAATTGTTTTTGATGTTCTAAGAAAATACTTGGAGAGCAAGGGAGTCACAGTAAACTTTGTTCAAAATTTTACAGATGTTGATGATAAAATAATAAATCGTGCCGAGTCAGAAAATACAACTGCAGAACAAATTAGTTCAAGATACATTCAAAATTATTTCAATGATTTTGATGGACTAAATGTAAAGCGTGCAACAAATTATCCCAAAGCAACTGAGCACATAGAAGATATTAAAAATTTCATCAAGAAACTAATTGAAAAAGACATAGCATATGTATCAAAGAATGGAGTATATTTCTCAGTATCAAAATTTCCCCAATATGGCAAATTATCCAAAAAGAAGATAGACGAATTACAATCGGGTGCAAGAATTGAAGTAGACGAGGCAAAAAAAGATCCGCTAGATTTTGCATTGTGGAAATTTTCAGATATCAATCCACTGTGGGATAGCCCATGGGGCAAAGGCAGACCAGGATGGCACATAGAATGCTCTGCAATGAGCATACGATACCTTGGAGAAAATTTTGACATACATGGAGGCGGCAGAGATTTGATATTTCCTCATCATGAAAATGAAATTGCACAATCAGAGTCATTTACATCAAAACAATTTGCAAAAATTTGGATGCACGTAGGAATGGTTACAATTAACGGTGAAAAAATGTCAAAATCACTTGGAAACATCAAATCAATAAAACATGTTTTAGATAACTGGGGGTCAAATGTAATCAGATTATTTTGTTTGTCAGGACATTATTCAAAATCAATAGACTATTCTGAAGAATTGTTAAAAGAGAATCTCATAAAATGGCGCCAAGCTGAGATATGTTATTATGAATTGATTCATGCAAATAATAAAAATCATAACAGTGAAATCAAATCACTAATTGAGGAAACAAGTAACGAATTTGATAATGCGTTAGAATCTGACTTTAATACTCATCTTGCACTTTTGGCATTTTTTAAACTTGTAAAAGAAGTAAATCATTTAGCCGCCGAAGAAAAATTAGACTCAAATGATGCTAAAATAATTATTCCAGAATTTGAAAGAATGCTTGAAATTTTAGGATTGATTATTCCAAAAATAACCCTAGAACAAAAACAAGAAATTGACAATTTGATCACAAACAGAGAACAATTAAGAAAAGAAAAGAAATTTCAAGAAGCAGACAAAATCAGAGATAGACTTAATGAAATGAACATTGAGTTAATTGATCATAAAGGAAAAACAATTTGGATGCGAAAAGAAAAGATCAGGGTAGATATACAGTAAGGCAGTGCAAGCGCCAGTACAAATAGAGGAAGAAACAGAATGGAATATGTCGTTATTTTGTGAAAAATGTAACAGTCGAAGACTTCCAAAATGGATAAAAGAAGAAAACAAGACACATTGGCTTTGTGAAACTTGTGACAATTATGTAGACGGTGAAAACAACATCATCGTCAAAGCATAAAAGAATTTTAAAACGAGATGAAATGTACGATTAATTTATCATAAATTACTGCGACAGCATAATATCTCCTCATATTTCCGGAGGTCATTACAATCAGATTTTGTTTATTGCCATTAGTATACCATAAAGCAGTGCTTGTGGTCTCGGAGGACATCCTGGAATGTAGACATTCACAGGAACAATGCTGTCTATACCTCCGGTAGTGGCATAATTGTTGCCAAATATTCCACCACTGCACGCACATGCACCCACTGCAATAACGATTTTAGGATTAGGAGTAGAATCATATGCAATTTTTAATGCTCTTTCCATGTTTTTGGATGCAGGACCTGTTACCAATAAAATATCAGCATGGCGGGGGGATGCTACAAAAGTAATTCCAAATCGCTCAATGTCATAAACAGAATTATTTAATGCATTGATTTCTATTTCACATCCATTACAAGAACCTGCATCAATTTCTCTAATGGTCAGGGATCTTCCAAAAATTTTGTTAATTTTACTTTTTAATTCTTGTCCTAATTCATCATATGTCTTTCCAAATGGAACATACATGGAAAATGTTTCGATAAGATCACCTCTTCTTTTTTTCGCTAAATCAAATTTGTTTGTAATTTTAATTAGTTCAGGAGATTTTACTTGACAGTTTCCACATAAAATGCACTTTCCATTATCTAGATGAATTTTTAAATTATTATTATCATTTTGATATGTAATAGCATGTGTAGGGCATGAGTTTTCTAATATTTTTCCAGTTTCATCCTTTAAGACAAAATCTTTGTCAGGATCTAATATAACATATCCTCGATAATTTGCTGCAATAGTATCATCCATTTTCAGCGGATCTTTTATTGCAGCCGATTTGAATGACATGTCAATCAAATGGTCTGTTTTATCGCTATTTTTTTTCATAAGTCGTTCCCCGAATAAGAAAAATCAAAGCTTTTGTTAATTACTGGAAAATCAGCAACAATGTTATTCAATACAGCGTGCTCAATAACAGACCAATTTGAAAAAGAAGCTGTTCTGATCTTATATCTAAAAATAGAATTATCTTCTCCAATCATGACCCAATGTAACGTCTCTCCTCTATGAGATTCAGCATAGCCCAAGCCAGATGAATATGGAATTAATTCATCACCCATAGACACCGATAGCCCATCATCTTTTAGAGTAGTGATAGAGTCTATGATGGCTTTTGATTGCCTCAAATCATCCACACGACTCATAAATCGAGATAAAACATCGCCAATCCGTTTTTGTAATTCCACCTGATGCTCCATTGTTTCTCTAAGTGTCTTTTGTTTCAAGTTTATTGATGGATAATAGCCGTAGGGATGAGTCTGTCTAGTATCAGTTTCAATACCAATACATCTAGAAGAGATTCCTACCAGTCCCAGATCTCTTGCCAGTTGTTTTTCGATTATGCCAGTATTTCGTAATCTGTCCATTACCGATGGATTTGATTTTAAATGATCAAATATTTTTTCAAAAATCTGAAAAGCATCATCCAAAACAAAGTGAATGTCAATTAACATTTCATCTGTTATGTTAATTTTTACGCCACCAATTTGATTAACTCCAAACAATATTCTGCTTCCAGATAATCTTTCGTTTAATTGCATGATTTGCTCTTTTAAAATATTTAATCTAGATGCACCGTATGGAAATCCAACATCTGCAAGAATTCCACCAAGTGTTCCAAAGTGATTATAGATTCTTTCCAATTCTGCAAACAACAATCTAATTTGTTCTGCTTTTTGTGGGATTGTCAACTGGGCAATTTTCTCAATTGCTTGACAAAACGCAACAGAGTTTGCTATAGATTCATCACCTGAAATTCTTTCTGACAAAAACACAACATCGTTTATTGGCATGCTTTCTGCTAGTTTTTCTATTCCTTTGTAAGTATATCCCAAGCGAGTTTCCAAGGTGATTATGGTTTCGCCTAGAACACTGAATCTAAAATGACCTGGCTCAATTATTCCTGCATGTATTGGACCTACAGGAATTTCACATACTCCTTCTCCGGTGATTGGGGTAAATTCAAACTGTTTTAAATTTCTCTTTACATCATCATTCAAGTTAAAGTCTTTTCGTAGTGGAAAAACATTATTTGGAAAATCATGTAAGATTAATGGTTTGATATTTGGATTTTCCTTAGCAGTTAAACCAAACATATCATTAATTTCCCTTTCATATAGAATTGAAGAAGGAAATACATCATAGAGACTAGGAAAATGCGGATGACTTTCACCTATAGATATGGTTACAAACAAGAAAAAATCATCAGCATCAGAGCCAAAAACATGTCTAATTTTGAATTCATGGTTTAATTCTCGTTCATCACAGCAGATTATTGTCAACAATCTAAGATCAAAATCCTGTTTCAAAAATTTGCAGAAGTCATGCAATTTATTGGGATCATTTAGAACTAGATGCAATTCATTGTTGTTTTCGATTTTTTTTATATCAGAATCAAATTTTCCTAATTTGGAATAATATTTACTGATTATTTCCTTATGGTTCATAAATTTTCACCTCTAAAATAACACATGTAAGATATCATCAAGAGTTGATTCCACCTACTAGTATAATTTTTGTAGCATCTTCAATCAGTGTTTGCAAAGGCTCTGGAACATAAATACCCATTATGAAAATTATTGAACCCAAAATGATCATTGGCAGGATTGAAAGTTTTCCAAGATCTTCTTTTTTCATTTCTGATTTTGGATTTCCAAATACCACGTGCAGTAAATGCTTTCCAAAACTTGCAAATATCACTACCAGAAACAAAATTACAAGTGCACTTGCAAGAAAGTTTTCAGAACTGAATCCGGAACTCAACATTAAAAACTCACTCATGAAAATATTAAACGGCGGCATTCCAATTATTGCCAGTCCTCCTATCAAAAACATAAAACCAGTAATAGGCATTGTCTTAATTATTCCACTAGTATCTACAATAGACTTTGTTTGATATTTCTGTGAAATTGATCCGCTTGAAAAAAACAGAAGTGATTTTACTACAGCATGATTAATCACATGGAGTAATGCTCCATAAATTCCTAGAAAAATTCCAAAACCTACCGATACGGAAATTAATCCCATGTGTTCAATACTTGAGAAAGCCAACATGCGCTTCACATCTTTCTGAAAATATATCGATGCTGCAGCAATGCCAAGTGATATTATTCCAAGAATAATCAACAACGTATTTGAGAATTCAGGACCAATAGAATGACTAGAAATTATATGAAATCGTAAAAGCCCATAAAAGGCACAATTCAGCAAAACACCTGACAAGAGAGCACTGATTGGAGATGGAGCCTCACTGTGTGCATCTGGAAGCCATGTATGCATAGGCGCAAGACCAGCTTTTGTTCCAAATCCAACAAGTATGAAAATAAAAGCAAATTTGACAAGGTTAGGATCAAAATATGGTGCATTTTCCACCATGTTTGTCCAGTCCATCCCATGAGTAGAATCAAAGGAACCATCATAAACAGAATTTGCATAGTAAAAGAAAATTATTCCAAAAAGTGCAAGAGATAAACCTACAGTAGCTATCAGCAAATATTTCCATGATGCTTCAATTGAGCCTTGTTTGGTATAAAGCATAATCAACAAAACAGAAACAAGTGTTGTAGCTTCAATTGCAATCCACATTATACCAAGATTGTTAGAAACTGGAACAAGCAACATGGTAAATAAGAACATGTTAAATCCTTGATAATATCTGACAAGCTTTTTTCCATCTACAATTAATTTATCATATTGCCTACCCATGTAATTTACAGAATAAAGAGATGCAAGAAACCCCACCAGAGAAATTGTAATTATCATAATTGCACTTAAAGAATCAAGATAAAATGTACCATCAAAAATAGAGATTGTCTTTTTTTCTAAAATATACGGTAACAAAAACAATCCTTGAATCAATATTAAAGATGAAGAAATTATGGTAGTGGTTTCAATGATTCGTTTTCTTTTCAATAATGTAATTAGCAAACCACTGACTACTGGAGTCAAAAGAAGAGAAACCACTAATACAGATTCGACAGATGAAAATAGATTGGCAAGCATTAGTCATCCCTCAAACTTTCTAGATTCTCAATATCTATACTATCAAATGTCTTACTCATTCTAAATAGTAAGATGCTAGATACTATCACACCTACTAAAATATCTGCCATGAGTCCTATCTCAATAATTAATGAAAAACCGTGTGTAACTACCACAGCAAACAAGAATAAACCATTTTCAATAGTTAGCAATCCCACTATTTGGCTGAGTGCTTTTCTTCTGCTAATTATGATAAACAGGCCAATAAAAAATAATGAAAACGATACTGGTAGAAATACGCTGATTGTCTCATCTGAGGATATAGGCAATTGTAAAGCCATAAAATAAGACATTGCAACTAACAATGCTGAGGCTATTACAGAGATTCTGAGGCTAACATATGGGTTCATCTCTAATTTAATCGGGGAATCTAGTTTTTTTGTTACATAAAACAAAACTTTGGGAATGATTATTGCTTTGATTCCCAATGTAAGGGCAGATACTATGTAAAGCTCCCAAATACTAGTTATGAATCCAATCAGGGCAACAATTCCTGCAAGAATTATTGTTTGATATCGATATGCATGCAACCAGTCTGAAAATCCCCTTCTTACAACAATTCCAAAAGTAGCAATTAGTAAAATTACTGCAGATACATGTAACAAATCAATTTGTGTTGGCAAGAGTAAATCAGACATACCTACAAGAAAAAGAAAATCACTCCTATCATAGAACTAGATATTGCCATTGCAATTAGATCTGAAACTCTGAATAATCTCCACTTTGCTACTCGTGTTTCAATAAATGCAGTAAAACTAGCTAATGCCGATATTTTAACAATGAAAAGTATTATGCCAAAACTAATTCCGACTAAAGAAATTTGTTCTGCAAAATTCCATGGAAGGAAGATGTCTACAAATAATGTAAACAAAATCATTTGTTTTATTGCATGAGACCATTCCATTAGTGCTAAACTTTTTCCAGAATATTCAAGCACCATAGCTTCATGAATCATTGTTAATTCAAGATGTGTAGAGGGATTATCAAATGGAAGCTTTCCAGTTTCTGCCATCATGATAATAAAAAATGCAATTAATGCAAAAAGAATTCCAGGTACAACTAAGATAGATGTATCATTTGCAGATGAAACGATTGTGCTGATGTTTGTTCCACCATAAAACGATGCAATTACAAAAAGAGTCATAAATAATGCTGGCTCCACAAGTACAGAAATCATCATTTCTCTACTACTTCCCAATCCACCAAAGGAACTTGCTGTATCCAGTCCTGCAAGCATCGTAAAGAATCGCCCAAGTGCAAACAGACCAGCAACAAGCAAAATATCACCTACAACACCAAAAGGAGAATAGACGAGAAATACAGGAATAAAAAATGCAGCAGATGCAGTTGTAACGAAATTTACCCACGGTGTAGCTCGAAATATCCAAGAACTCTGATCAGAGACTATCTCATCTTTTCTTAGCAATTTTATAATGTCATAATATGGCTGAAAAATTCCAGAACCTATTCGTTTTTGGGATTTTGCCTTAATTTTTCTCATTATTCCAACGATTAAAGGAGACAAAACTATGATCAAAAGAGCCTGAAGTATACCAAGGCCATAGTCCAACATGGAAAAATCACTCATGTGTACCAAATCCTACGAATAAGAGAAGTGCAATTAGAGTAATCATAATGTACAAAATATATGCATTGACTTTTCCTGACTGAATTTTTCGTAATTTATCTAACACAAACAAGCTACCAGAGATTATTTTTCCATACAATTTTTCATCAAAAATATTTCTAGTTGTAGAAATTACATGGATAGATTTTTTAAGGTATAAATTTTCTTTTGCATAAGAATTAACAGTAATATCATTATTAGGTTTATAAAAAACACCGAAAATTCTACGTATTGGTTCTGCCAGTGATGTCGCAGTGTATTGTGTTCTTTCAGATAAACTTCCAAATCCACAATCCCATGTACCGTATTTTGTTGTCTTTGTTTTACCACCAATAATTCTGACAAATGCAAAAATTCCAACAATGACAGATATGAAAATAATTAGCACTCCAGGCATTAGAAGACTAGCAAAATTACTGCCATCTGTATTTGTTATTGAAATTGCCTCAAACGGATTAGATGGAGTATATGGTAAATCAAAAGCAGATACAATCAAATCGATTCCAATAAAAGGCAAAATTCCCAATAAAACACAGGATAATGCCAGAATTGCTTTTCCTATTAGCATTAATCGTGGAACTTCTACTGCATTTGTTGCTTTGAAACTTCTGCTTTTTGATAGGAAAGTTATTCCAAATAATCTTACAAATGTTGCACTTACAAGACCGACAGTAAGTGCAAATGCCAATACGGCAAATGCAAGAGATACCTGTAAAATATTTGAGGGTATCTGAAAGACTGCAAGAAGTGATTGCAATGTCAGCCATTCTCCTATAAATCCATTAAGTGGAGGCAACCCAATTATGGCAATAGAGCCAACAAGAAACATCATAGCAGTCCAAGGCATTTTTTTAATCAAGCCTCCTAAATCTTCTATATTCTTTGTGTGTGTACTATAATGAATAGACCCTGCAGTCATAAACAACAATCCTTTGAAAATTGAATGATTCAAAGTATGAAACATGCTGGCAATAAAAGCTAAAACAGACAAAGACATTAGATGAAATGCAGCAAATACTACTGAGAGCCCCAATCCGATAAAAATTATTCCGATATTTTCAATGCTAGAAAAAGCCAGTGCACGTTTAATGTTATTTTCAACCAAGGCATAAAGAATTCCAACCAGGGCCGAAATTGAACCAATAATGATTATTCCCACGCCTAACCATACATAATCAAGAGAACTACCAATTGCGTTAAAATCAAAAAGATATCTAACTATGCCATAAATTGCAATCTTGAGCATTACTGCAGACATCAAAGCAGATACATTGCTTGGTGCAGATGGATGTGCTTTTGGTAACCAAGTGTGTAAAGGTATCATTCCTGCCTTTGTTCCAAATCCTACAAAAGCCAAAACAAATGCAATATCTTTTACATATTGTGGAATTATTGAAACATCTCTGAAAGAATCAAAACTAAAACTTCCAGTTTGAGTATACATAAGCATAAAAGATGCAAAAATAAATCCGGTCCCTAAATGAGTCATTACTAGATAGGTTAGACCAGATTTGAGATTGTGCTTATTTTCATGTTCATAGATAACCAAAAAGAATGACGTAAGTGACATTAATTCCCAAAATATTAGGAAGAAGAATACGTTATTACTAATTACTACCAAGATCATGGAGATGATAAAAACGTTGAATAGCATTCCAAGTGCAGAGTTATTTTTCTTATCATCAAATTTTTTAGAATAAGAAAGTGAATAAATCGAAACAGCAAATGAAATCAATCCAATTATTAAGAGAAAAAATGCGGCGACCCCATCAATAAAAATTTCAAAATCAAAGAGATGTTGGATATTAAAAAAAGTCAGATGGATATTTTCAGAAGAAAAAATAGTAAGGGACAAAATAATTGTTAGAAAAGATGCAAGAGCAGATGGGATGTAAGTGAAATATGCGTGATATTTTTGTCCTCTAGTAAATAATCCCAGAGTTGCACCTAAAGAAAAAAATGCAATAATAACATACACTATAGATAGATTTTCTGACAACTCAATTTCCTTTTATTAATTTAGAATTTCCATCAATACTTGTATCTAAATGATTACGATTAATCAATTTCTATGCTTTCCTTCTTCTTAGTTATGGAAAATTTCTATGACCGAGATTCCATTTTTCTAATCTAAATGACCCATAGTCATCAACATGTGTAAGTTTTTTATTTTTCATTAGTTCAGAATTATCTTGTTTCTTGTTTTGAATATCAATGAAACCAAAAATCTCATTTTTTGGGTAATATTGCTTGTGGCTAACTTGTAAATGCTCCCCAAAATTAATTGCAAGAATTTCTTTATCCTTATTATTTACAATAAAATTACAGTCAAAACCAAGATTTTTACAAATTACTTTGTACATGTAGATTGAAGATCATATGTAGATATAATTTCTCAGTATACGATGTGGTACACTGTAACACAAAACTATTGGCATGACTCAAACAGGGATTTCATGTTATAAGCACAAATTACAATTACACATATGGTTAGTTTTCAAGTAAATTAAAATGGCATGTATCACAAAGACAAATTAACAATGATTCAGAAAAAAAGAACACCCACAGAACATGCAAGTTTTAGAATAAACACAAATACTCTGGATAATTTAAAAAAAATTTCCAAAGATCAGAAATTAAGTCTCAATACATACGTAAACCAAATTTTTGATTCTCATGTAAACTGGGATGTACATGCCTCAGAGATAGGCTGGATTGTTATGCTAAAATCGGCATTAATAGAATTGGTAAAGTACGTCGATAATCAAACAATAATCAAAATAGCAAAAAATTTAGCTGAAAGCGGTGCAAAAGAAATTGCATTATCCATGAGAGGAAAATATGGGGTTGAGGAATGGATTTCTATTTTGAAAGATCGTGCCAAATCATCAGGATTTTCAATTAAAGAGTATAGTGAAAATAATAATACAAAGTTAGTGTTGCATCATGAAATGGGTGAGCAGTGGTCTCTATTTTTTAAAACATATTATGAGACAGTATTTTTCGAGTTGGGGTCTAAGATAAAAACTGAACATACTGAGAACGCAGTTCTAATAGAACTCGATGATG
>SCUP01000280.1 GCA_004297665.1 Nitrosarchaeum sp.
AAATGAATCATAAAAGAAAGAGGTGTTCAACATGATTGACTATAGTTAAAATCAATTAAAGCGATCATATGAGATTTACAACAGTTTTTTTAGATTTGTGTAAATTTTTGAAGAAAATCAGAAATTAAACATTTGATTAAATCTTAAACTGAGATTTAGATAAGATATAATTTTCTAAATTTTCCAATTATTTTGAATTGTGAACGTAATAGTAAAGATTAGATTTATTTAGCTTGAGGAAATCCTTGGATTAATTATGGCAAGTATAGATAAAGCAGCAATTGCATTTTCTATTGCAATTGTAGCTGTCGGTGTAGGATTTGCAGCTTTTGCTGGTAATGTTCAAGACAACACTCCAGCTGTTTCTGCTCCAGTGATGACAAAACCTATGGAGCAAACACAAGCAGACCCATTTGCAGACATAGCAGATAAGGTAAAGCAAGATGCAGAATCTACTACAACAGAAGAGGAGGTAATGGTCGAAGAACCAACTGCACCAGTTGAGGAAACTGCACCAGTTGAGGAATCATCAGAACCAAAAACAGTTAATGTAGAAATTCCAAAAGGAACTTCATCTCCAGGCTGTGAAACATCTAATGCATGTTTTTCACCAGCATCACTTACAATCAATGCAGGTGATACTGTAGAATGGACGAATACCGATACAGCTGCACACACAGTAACTAGTGGTAGTCCAGCTGATGGTCCATCTGGTGTATTTGATAGTAGTTTAATCATGGGAGGTGCATCATTTGAAAACACATTTGATGAAACAGGAAGCTATGATTACTTCTGCATGGTACATCCATGGATGGTTGGAAACATTCAAGTTAACTAACTAAAATTTTTCTCTTTTTTATTATTTTATTTGATTTTTACGTATTGTTCTATTGTATGCCACTCCAAATCTATGAGTCTCATCTCGTGCATATTGTAAAATTTTCAATGAAGGTCTATCTTTTGAAATTACAATTGAATTTTTTTGGTTTGGAACAAATATTTCCTCGTTTTCTTTAGCAAGTGAAATACAATCAAGATGCAACCCAAGTGATTGCAATGACTTGAGTGCAGCATTTAGCTGTCCTTTTCCACCATCAATCAATATCAAATCAGGCAACTGGGAATTTTCTTCCAATAATCTAAGATACCGTCGTTTGATTATTTCGCTGATCATTGCAAAGTCATCTCTACCAGAAACTGTTTTAATCTTGAATTTTCTATACCCAGATTTGTTTGGTTTACCGTCTACAAATCTAGACATCGACCCAACTGCAAAATCATCTCCATGGTTAGAAATATCAAAACATTCAATGATGTGAGGAATTGTAGATAGATGTAATATCTCTTTTAGTTCTATTAAACCAAGATCACCCCCATTGGAATGAATCAATGAAATATTTTTCAAAATCAAATTAATGATATCCATTTTTTTACCACGTTGTGGACAAATAATTTCAACTGAAAATCCTGCTTGTTCAGAAAGTAGTGATTCTAAAAGGACTTTATTTTCAGGAAGTTCACTAACAAAGATAAATTTTGGGATTTTATGGCTAGCATAATACTGAAAAAGAAAATTTGAAAAATTATTATCCCCAACAAGATCAAAAAAGAATTTGTCGCTGTCTCGCATCACCCCATTAATCATTCTAAAATTCATTACAGTTACAGTTTGATCTTTGTCCTTAAATCCAAAGTATTCCTCATCAGAATTCTCAACATATTCCATTTTTTGTTTTGTTTGAAGACTGCCTAATCTAATCAAAGTATCACGAATATCCTTTGCACGTTCAAATTGTTGCGATTCGGCAGCTTGTGTCATTTCTTCTTTTAATTTTTTTGTAAAAATCTGAGTTTGATTTTTTCCTTTTAGTACTTCTTCTAATGCAGATACATGTTGCATGTATTTGTCTTGAGCATCTTTAAATTCGCATGGACCTTCACAATTTCCCAAATGGTATTCCAAACAGACTTTTTTTGGTAATTGTTTACAGATTCTAATTTGAAATGCTTTTCGTAAAGTACCTATTGTGAGTAGTTTTGAGCTGCCTTGCATAAACGGACCAAAAATTTTTCCACCGCCTAGAAATTTTCCATCATGTGTTCGTCTTGCAACAAGTAATCTAGGATATTTCTCGTTGGATATTCTAAGATAGGTGTAGCGTTGTTGATCTTTTAATTCAATGTTAAATTTTGGTCTATGTTTTTTTATCATATTGGATTCTAAAAGAAATGCTTCGCTTTCATTATCAGTTAAAACAAATTCAATATCAGAAATGTTTTCCACAAGCTTTTGTGTTTTGTAGTTTTGATTTTTTAAAAAATATGATCTTACTCTATTTTTTAGATTTTTTGCCTTACCAATATAGATAATTTTTTTATCAGAATCTTTCATCAAATATATGCCTGGATTCGATGGAATGTGAATTTTTGAAATATCAAAAGTCATTGTTTTAATAATTTTTTGAGATATTTTCCAGTATAGCTTCCAGGTGCTTTTGCAACTTGAATAGGTGTGCCCACAGCAACTACTTTGCCACCCTCATCACCACCTTCAGGTCCCAAGTCAATTAACCAATCAGAGTTTTTTATTACATCCATGTTGTGTTCAATTACTAGCACAGTATTTCCCAAATTTACCAGCCTGTTTAACACATCAAGAAGTTTTTGGACATCTGCAAAATGTAACCCTGTAGTAGGTTCATCAAGAATGTAAAATGTTTTTCCAGTACCTCTTTTGGATAATTCTGATGCAAGTTTTACTCTTTGTGCTTCACCACCAGACAAAGTAGTAGATGACTGTCCGAGCTTGATGTATCCCAATCCAACATCAAAAATAGTTTGCAATTTTCTTTTAATTGAAGGAATGTTTTCAAAAAATTGTAGTGCCTCATAAACTGTCATATCCAATACATCGGAGATGTTTTTTCCCTTGTACAAAACTGAAAGAGTTTCAGAATTGTATCGTTTGCCTTTGCATTCATCGCACTTTACATAAACATCAGATAGAAATTGCATCTCGATTTGTTTTACACCATCGCCATCACAGGCAAAACATCTTCCATCTGCTACATTAAATGAGAATTGTCCTAGTGAATATCCTCTTTCTTTTGATAGTTCTGTATTTGCGTATAATTCTCTTATAAAAGTAAATACACCGATATATGTTGCAGGATTAGAGCGAGGAGTTCGTCCAATTGGGGATTGATCAATTGCGATCACTTTATCAATATTTTCAAGACCTAAAATTTCACTATGACTTCCAGATTTTACAGTAGACTGGTAAAAATGACTTTCAAGAGATTTTAACAAGATATCATTTATCAAAGTAGATTTTCCAGAACCAGACACGCCAGTTACAGAAACAAAAAGACCCAATGGGATCTCAACATCAATGTTTTTTAGATTATTTGCAGATGCTCCTTTAATAATTAATGAGCCAGATCTGTTACGTATTTTTTCTTCTAGTTTTATCAATGAATTATTTTTCAAATAATCGCCAGTCACAGATTTATGACCATTGAGAATTTGGTCAATAGTTCCTTCAAAGACTACATTTCCTCCATGTACTCCTGCACCTGGACCCAAATCCACAATCCAGTCTGAATTTCGTATAACTTCTTCGTCATGCTCCACTACAATGACAGTATTTCCAAGATTTCGTAGCTTTGTTAGCGTTTTAATGAGACGCTCGTTATCACGTTGATGCAATCCAATTGTAGGCTCATCAAGAACATACAAGACACCAGTAAGATTAGAACCAATCTGAGTTGCCAATCTAATCCTTTGAGATTCACCACCAGACAAAGTAGAGCTTAATCTATTTAGTGTGAGATAGTTTAATCCCACATTCATTAAAAATTCTAATCTTTCTTTAATTTCTTTAAGGACATCTCGTGCAATATATTGTTCATTTTCAGTTAACGTTAATGTAGAGAAAAAATCATAACAATGATCAATTGATAAATCACAAACATCCATAATTCCCTTATCGTTAATTTTGACTGCCAAGGATTCTGGTTTTAATTTTTTTCCATTACAGACAGTACAAGGAGTATCTCGCATGAATTGTTTTAGCCATTCACGTTTTGATTCAGAATCAGTTTCCATAAAAGAACGTTGGAGATTAGACAATACTCCTTCAAATGCATTAGTATATTGCCAAGAAGAATCTCCAGATTTAGAACTATATTTAAAATCAATCAAGTCACTAGACCCATGTAAAATAATTCGAAGATGTTTTGGTGATATTTTTTCAATAGGTGTCATCAAATCAAAGCCAAATTTTTTTCCAACAGCTCTTAATGCTTGTTTTCTAAATGCAGAAAAGCGTCCACTCCATGGAACAATTGCACCATCTAAAATTGATTTACTCTTATCAGGAATTACAAGGTCTGCGTCAAATTCCATCTTTATACCCAAACCATTACATGCCTTACACATTCCAAATGGAGAATTAAATGAAAATGTTCTAGGTTCTAGCTCACCAATGGTCAATCCACAGTAAGGACATGCATTATTTTGTGAAAAGATTTTTTCTGATTTTTCAGATGAAATCATGACATCTCCTTTTGATGCCTTGATTGCAGTTTGTATTGCCTCAAATAGTCTAGAACGTTCGGATTTTTCTGTCTGGATTCTATCTACTACGATCTCAATATTGTGCCATTTTTGTCTGTCAAGGGCTGGAAACTGCTCATCTAGGCTCAAAATCTCCCCATCTAGGCGTATTCTAGAGTATCCATCTTTTTTTATCTGTTCAAATAATTTTTCATATGTTCCTTTTTTTCTCTGAATAATTGGAGATAAGATTAGGATTTTTTGGCCAGCAAAGTCTTTGAGAATAGAATCACAAATAGTCTCAACTGATTGACTAGATATTTTTCTAGCACAATTTGTACAGTAAGGAATTCCGATTCGGGCATAAAGCAATCTCATGTAATCATAGATTTCAGTTGTTGTTCCAACAGTAGAGCGAGGATTCTTACTTGTAGTTTTTTGTTGAATAGATATAGCAGGTGAGAGTCCTTCTATGGAATCAACATCTGGTTTGTCCATCATTTCAAGAAATTGTCTTGCATAAGCAGAAAGCGATTCTACATAACGTCTCTGCCCCTCAGCATAAATTGTATCAAAAGCTAAAGTAGATTTTCCAGAGCCAGATAATCCAGTAATAACGACAAGATTATTCTTTGGAATATCAACATCAATGTTTTTCAGATTGTGATGTCTGGCACCACGAATTTTTAATTTATTTTCTGCCATCTTTGAATTTAATCTCTTTTTCCAGTCTTTTTATTCTATCTCGGCATTCAATTGCCCGCTCAAAATCTAATTCCTCAGAATACTTTTTCATCTGAGAGTCTAATTCAATAATATCAGTAGCAAGATCGTGTATTGATTTTAGTTTAGATTCATCTAATGTTGTAACTTGTTCAGGAACTGATTTTATGATTGTCTGCGGAGTTATGTTGTGCTCTTTGTTGTATTGTATTTGTTTTTCTTTACGTCGTTTTGTTTCATCTATTGCATGAGACATTGATTTTGTAACGTTATCAGCATACATAATTACAGAACCGTTTACATTTCTTGCAGCTCTTCCAAATGTTTGAATCAAGCTAGTAAAGTTTCTGAGAAATCCTTCCTTGTCAGCATCTAAAATTGCAACTAGTGAGACTTCGGGGATATCTAATCCCTCCCTTAACAAATTAATTCCAACTAGGACATCAAATTCTCCTAATCGTAATTGTCGAATTAATTCTGTTCTTTGCAATCCTTCTATTTCAGAATGCATGTATCTCACCTTCACCTGTTTTTTTGAGAGATATTCAGCAAGGTCTTCAGCCATACGCTTTGTCAGAGTAGTGACTAAAACACGCTCATTTTTGGCTGCTCTTTTGGCAATTTCTTGAATTAAATCATCCATTTGGTCCTT
>SCUP01000382.1 GCA_004297665.1 Nitrosarchaeum sp.
CCTCTGTAATGGATTCTGATTTTGATGGAATTAGAGATTCATTAGATCTGTGTCCTACTACATCTGAAACATGGAATAGATATCTTGATACTGACGGTTGTCCTGACAATTCTGCAGAATTAGATGCTGATTTTGATGGGGTTCCAGACTCTGCTGATACATGTCCACTAGTACCTGAAAGATATAATGGATTTGAAGACGAAGACGGTTGTCCTGATTTTCCATCTTATTTGACTGATGTTGATTCTGACTTTGATGGTATTGCAAACAGCAAAGATACCTGTCCACTTGTTCCAGAAACCTACAATAAATTCCAAGATACTGACGGTTGTCCTGATTATGTTCCAGATGATAAGGGGGCTCCTGATTCTGATAATGATGGCATAAATGATCTACAAGATCGTTGTCCAAATCAAGCTGAAACTTTTAATGGAATTTTAGACTTGGACGGTTGTCCAGATAATTATATTCCTAATATTGATAGAGATCAAGATGGTTTACCAGATGCAATAGATGCATGTATGCTAGCTCCGGAAACTTATAACAAGTTCCAAGATGACGACGGTTGTCCTGACACAATTTTTGAATCATTTGTAGTAGATTCTGATAATGATGGAATAGAGGATGTGCTTGATGATTGCCCACTAGTTGCTGAGACTTTTAATGGATTCCAAGATGACGACGGTTGTCCTGATAGTAACATACCTCAACCAGACGCTGACGGTGATGGAGTTCCTGATGTAATGGATATGTGTCCAACACAAAATGAAGTTTGGAATAGATATCTTGATTATGACGGTTGCCAAGATACTGTTCCAACAGGTACAATTACTCTAGATACTGATGGTGATAGAATAAACGATGACGTTGATATGTGTCCTAATGACAAAGAAACTTCCAATAAATATCAAGATTCAGATGGTTGCCCAGATACTGCTCCAGAACAATCACGATACAAACACGATGCTGATCTAGATGGTATTATCAATGATTATGATCTATGTCCTATGGAACTAGAAGATTATGATGGGGATAGAGATACAGATGGCTGTCCTGACCAATAGGCGTATAGTAAAATGAAAAAATATCAAATTCTAGTATTTCTGCTTTTAATTAATTCTATTGGTATTTTCCAAGCCAATGTTTATGGTGTTGAAGACAATGATAATGATGGCGTACCAAATAACATTGATCATTGTCCAAATTTGCAAGAAGACTATGATCCTCAAT
>SCUP01000383.1 GCA_004297665.1 Nitrosarchaeum sp.
CCAATGTTAATCAAAGCATTAGAGATGCTTGCAAACAAAAGAGAAAAGCAACTTCCAAGAAAACATGGAAATATCAATCTGTGATTAAACATGATTGAGAAAGTTCTTATCGCAAATAGAGGAGAAATCGCTTTGCGTGTAATTAAGACATGCAAAGCACTTGGAATCAAAACTGTAGCGGTGTACTCCGACGAAGATTACAATTCTTTACACGTCAAACAAGCTACAGAAGCATATCATATTGGTGAGGCCGCTCCTGCAAAATCTTATCTGAATCAAGAAAAAATTATTGAGATCATATTGTCTTCTGGTGCAGATGCTATCCATCCTGGTTATGGTTTTCTTTCAGAAAATTCTGACTTTGCAAGTAAGTGTGAAAAAAATAAAATAAATTTTATTGGTCCAACTGCTGCATCTATGGATCTTTGTGGTGATAAGATGCAATGTAAATCTGCTATGTTAAAAGCAAAAGTTCCAACTGTTCCAGGAAGTCCAGGTCTTGTAAAAGATGTTGAAGAGGCACTAAAAATTGCAAATGATATTTCGTACCCCGTACTATTAAAATCAGTTTTTGGTGGTGGTGGCCGTGGAATCAGATTAGTAAATAATGATAAAGAACTACGAGAAGGTTTTGAGACAGTTACAAGCGAATCGATTTCTGCAGTTGGAAAATCTGCAATAATAGTTGAAAAATTTCTTCAAAAAACTAGACACATTGAATATCAAATGGCAAGAGACAAACATGGTAATGCTGTCCATATATTTGAAAGAGAATGTTCAATTCAAAGACGTAATCAAAAACTTATTGAACAAACACCTTCACCTATAGTTGATCAAGAAACAAGAGATAGAATTGGTGAATTGGTTGTTAAAGCAGCTAAGGCGGTTGATTATACTAATCTTGGTACTGCAGAATTTCTTCGAGCAGATAATGGTGAATTCTATTTTATAGAAATCAATGCTAGATTACAAGTAGAACATCCAATTACTGAATTTGTATCTGGCTTAGATCTCGTTAAATTACAAATAGATATCGCAAATGGTGAACCACTTCCATTCAAACAAAAAGATCTCAAAATGAATGGCTATGCAATTGAATGTAGAATAAATGCCGAAGACACATTCTTAGATTTTGCCCCTTCTACCGGTCCTGTACCTGATGTAACTATTCCGTCAGGACCAAGCGTTAGATGCGATACATATCTCTATTCTGGCTGTACTGTGTCTTCATTTTATGATTCTCTGATGGCCAAACTTTGCACATG
>SCUP01000281.1 GCA_004297665.1 Nitrosarchaeum sp.
AGGCTTATCCCATAAATGCATAGTTCCACGAATCATAAAAGAGCCAACAATAATTGCAACAATTCCTCCTACAATAAAAAGAAAAAAACGCCCTATACTTTTGAGATTAATCAACAGATACAATAATGTCTAATGTGTAATTATAATTGTCTAACAAACAAGATTAAAGAAGAGCAAAAAGAGGTTAATTTACTTTTGAGATTTTAATTTTTGTACAGTTTTTGAAAACTCGTTCATAGGAACAATTTTGACTGTACTCATAGAAGAGATGCCAACAGCAATACAAAGTTGTTCAATATCATGTGCGTTTTTTGCATCCAAAATAATTATCCATTCATGCTCTAAAACAGACATGTAAAATCCAATAATTTTCAAAATATTGAATTTTTTCATGTTGGATTTGATTTTAGTTTCCATAGCAAGGAAAATTTTTCGGCTGGTACTGTTATTTAGTGGACATGACTCTGGGCTATGAATTGCAAAGACTCCAAACAACATACAATGGAAAGAAATTTTGTTATTTTTAAACTATATCATGAGATGTTTGTTTTTAAAATGATTTTTTTGTAAAACAATCTACTGTATGATCATTTACCATGCCAACTGCTTGCATGAAAGCATAACAAATTGTTGGACCAACAAAATTAAATCCACGATTTCTTAGATCTTTACTCATTTTTTCAGAGATACTAGTAGATGCCGGTAAATCAGATAGTTTTTTGAAATTATTTATTATTGGCTTATGATTTACAAAACTCCAGACATATTTGTCAAATGAACCAAATTCCTTTTGAATTTTCAAAAAATGTTTCGCATTATTGATTGCCGAGTTAATCTTTAACCTGTTTCTAATTATTTCTTGATTATCTAGTAATTTTTCTACGTGTTTTGAAGTGTATTTGGAAACTATTTTTCATATTAAGACTAGTCAATTTAACATAAAATAATAGTTACTAGATTGTGAATCAAATATGAAAATGAATCAGCAATTACTTCAAATTAATAGAAATTTCATAATTTGTTTTATTGTTTCAGCCTCACTTTCAGCAGTTGTTGCTCAATCATTATCAGAGTATGAAAATCAGATCACAACTACAATCACCATTGGTGTAGGATATGGGATTTATTTTGGAATTTTCTCAGTTTTATTTTATTTGGATAATAAAAACAGATACAGGCAAATGAAATCAAGTTTAATTAGAAAAGAACTATTCAGCATGATTTCATCATTTGGAATAGGTGAAATCATTTATCTTGTAATAAGATGGCCATCACTATACTATTTTCTTGAAATGGACATAGAGCCATACATTGCATCGCTGATATCAGAGGTGATATCTACTGCATGTTACATGATGGCAGTAACTATTTTTTTAAGAAAGACAAAGACATTCTAAAATAACAATCCTAACAAGCCAATATGATTTTCAATTAAATAAGCGGGCTCGGTCGGATTTGAACCGACGACCTAACGCTCCGCAAGCGTTCGCACTATCCAAGCTGTGCAACGAGTCCAACAGATTCTGGCTATATCAAATTTTTAAAAACGTTTGGTATTTGTAAAAAATTATGCTTCTTTTTCTGCCTTGTTAACATAGACATAATTCATTATCAAACCTGCAATTATGCCACCTAGGATTGGTGCTGCCCAGTACATCCAATGGAATTCCCAGAATCCAGAGATCAATGCAGGACCAAATGTTCGTGCAGGATTGACAGATGCTCCGGTCAATGGAACTGCAACTAGGTGAATCAGAAATATCATTCCACCAATTGCAAATCCGTGCAATCCAGGGGATGCTTTTTTGTGTACAGCAGTCATGAAAATTACAAGTACTAAAAAGAATGTCAAAATTGCTTCAACTGCAAATCCAGAACTGATGCTGTTATTGAGAAGATCACTTGGTCCACCTTGGGTACCAAAATTAACTTTGGCTCCGAGTTCCGGTAAAATTACTTTCAGAGTTGCCGCTGCTGCAATTGCACCAATTAATTGTGAAATAATATATCCAATGCCATCAGTAATTCCAATTTTCCTAGTAATCATCATAGGAATAGTTACAGCAGGATTGATGTGAGCACCAGATACATGCCCAAATGCATAAACCATCAAAGCGATAGCACCACCATGTCCAAGTGCAATAAACAAAACAGATTGAGTAGTAAGACTTTCACCAAATGCAGATACTGCTAAAATGACTGAAAGAGGACCAAAAAACACCAAACCATATGTTGCAATTGCTTCAGCAAGATATGCTCTTGGGTTTGCCATTAAGCAAAAATCAGTTTAATTTCCATATAAAAGATTCGGACATATCTTGGGATCAATTGAAGTTAAAAAGTAATTAATTATGGAAAAAGAATTGAAAATATCATGATAACAGAAGGAGAGTCAGTTCCAAAATTTGAGATAAATGATGCAGACGGCAATAGGGTAAAATCAAGTGATTTTAAGGGTAAAAAACATGTCATCTATTTTTATCCAAAAGACTTTACACCTGGCTGTACAACAGAAGCGGATGAATTCTCCAAGGATTACAAAAAATTTCAAAAAGAAGGAATTGAAATAATCGGTATTAGTCCAGACGATGTAGAATCGCATAAAAAATTTTGTGAAAAAATGGGAATAAAATACCCACTTCTTGCAGATGTAGATAAGACAGTATCAAAGCAATTTGGTGTTTGGGGCAAAAAGCAGTTCATGGGAAGAGAATACATGGGCGTTGCAAGAAGCACATTTTTGGTTAATGAGAAAGGGAAAATTTTCAAGATATATCCAAAAGTAAAACCTGCAGGACATTCAAAAGAAATACTAGATGATTTTTTAAAACTAAAATAAAAAAGAATTAAAAGAAAAGAGCTTAAAAAAATTAGAACCCTTTTGGCAAACTACCACGAGTTGCACTAGATCTAGATTTTGCTTCAGCTTCAATAACTTTTTGATATGCTTGTTGTTCTTCAATTCGTTGTTGTTCTATTCTTTGCAAGTAAGCTTTTTCATAATCTTCTAACTGTTCCTTTCTTGATTTTCCAGAATTGCCAGAATAAGATGAAACTTGAGGTTGTTCAGTTCCTTTTGGCAATGTACCCCTACTTGGTTTTGGTGGAGGTGCTTGATAGGTTTGAGCCTGTGCTACAGAACCATCAACAGTTAAAGATGTACCACTAAAACCGCCAAACATTTTGTCTGCT
>SCUP01000282.1 GCA_004297665.1 Nitrosarchaeum sp.
CCAATCTGAAACATTGTTTCCATGCTTTTATTTTGCATTGAAGACATGTTCTTCATTAAATCAGATTGAGCATTTCTTGTATTATCAGATACTTCTCTTAGAGTTTCTAAAGGATTGAATGTTTGTGTATTCTGGTTTGTCATCAACAAGCCAAAGTTTTTCATAAATTCAGCTTGTGCACGACCGTTTTTTTGAATCCAATCTTTGAACATTTCTGAAGGATTAAATTGGTTATAATTACCGTTCATTGGTAATAGTAGGAACTAAGTGGTATATAAGTAGAGCTAGCGACATGAAAGAAAGTCTAAAACTATAGATGAAAAGGTGTCAGGATCTTGTACATATGGAGTATGACCACAGCCATCCATTCTATAAAATCGACAATCTTTGATAGAGGATACAAAACTTTCTGCATGCTGAATTGGGATTACTGGATCCTTGGAACCCCAAATTATCAGAGTAGGACTATTGATTGTATGTAGTTTAGGTGTAACGACTTCTGAATTTTTCAGTCCTAAAACTGTAGACATGAAGGCCAATTTTGCATTTGGCAGTTGCATTCGTTCAATAAATCCACGAATAATTCTATCATCGACTTGATTACCAGAAGATTCCATCATCTCAAATGCATTTTTAGCACTTTGTTCATTTGGATATAATGCAGCCATTATGTAAGCATCTAATGCAGGGGTAGATTGTTTCATCACACCTGAAGGAGACACAAGAATTAATTTTTCTATATTATTAGTATGGGCAGACGCGTATTCTGCAGCTATTTGACCACCTAAAGAAGAACCAATTACATTTGGACGTTTGATTTTTAGTGCATCAAAAAATTTTCCAAGAAAGGTTGAAAAGAAATCAGGAGTATAATCCACAATTGGTTTATCACTGTAACCAAATCCAATCAGATCAGGAACTATCACATGATAATGTTTTGCAAATTTAGGAATCACGTTATTCCATCGTTCTGCAGATGCACCCAATCCATGAACTAGTACTAGAATATTTTTAGAGTCTCCAGACTCTAGATAACGGATCTTATTTCCATCCACTTGAATAAAATTTTCTTGCACCATTTTAGCGTCAATTATTTAGCTAGTTAAGTTTAGTTACTATTATCGATCAGTGGTTTTTATTGCTTTTCAAAAGTTTTACGTATGTGATAAGAGATATCATGTTTTTTGAGATCTAAATAAAAAACAGATGAAATGAATAAAAAAGGCAAAGAATTTCAGTCGAATAAAATGATTTTAAGATAGTCCATGTTTCTGAAAATATTTTTGATGATATTCTTCAGCCTTGTAAAATTCCGGAGCTGGGACAATTTCAGTTACAATAGGTTTCTGAAATTGTCCTAATTTTTCTAGTTCTTCTTTTGATTTTTGTGCAATTTTTTTTTGTTCTTCATCATGAAAAAATATTGCAGAGCGATATTGATTCCCAACATCAGGTCCTTGCCGATTTAGTGATGTAGGATCATGATTATTCCAAAATACTCTGAGTAATTCATCATAAGAGATCTCATTTGGGTCATATTCTACTTGAACTGCTTCTGCATGACCAGTTGTATCAGTGCAGACTTCTTCATAAGTTGGATGTGCCAATTTCCCTCCAATGTAACCTACTTGTGTTGATTTCACACCTTTTGTTTTACGAAGCAAGTCTTCAACATGCCAAAAACATCCTGCACCAAATGTTGCTTTCATGATTTTAATAATAATTTTATCAAATTAAAACTATTTGTTCAATAGTAATGAGAGAAGAGATTGTTGCTCAATTAACTAGGTAATTTCAATGATTTGTTCTTCAATTAGATATTCCAAAGAATTTACAAATTCTTGCTGTGAAATCAAATCATTTGCCCACCAATCAGCATTATTTCGTATCCAATTTGGAATACTAGATACAGAATTTTCTTCAGAATATTGTAAATTTGGAATTACAATTATGTGATGTTCTAACATAAAATCCAATCCTGAAATAAATTCAGAATCAGACATATCACCTGTAGCCCACAATTCAGCATATGTCTTAATCCAGTCAGGGATGTAAGGTGAAAACCCCAATATGTCATAGATGGATTGTTTAGGAAATTGAGAGTCAAACCAAGACTTATAGCTGGGTTCGTTGTTGTATCTATCAATATAATATTGTGGAGAGTAATCTAGAGAAGGAAAGTCAGGTATTTGCATTTTAGGATTTTCAATAAATAATTCATTTTGATTATCAACAGATACATCATTTGGATTATCAGTATCAATAGATGGATTATCAGAATTCACAGATAATTTTTGATAGGAAAATGTTTTTTCAAGATTACCACCATATGATATTTTGATTGTGTATGTACCATCTTCAGACCATGTAGAACCACCCACATGAAACGTAGTAGAAAAGGAACCGTCAGATTTTGGCAATATGTTTGCAATTCCAGCAAGACCAGTTCCACCAGGGGTAATTATTTGTAGTATTACAGAAGGAATTGTAGCATCATAGTTTACAGTACCGGTGATTTCAATAGTATCACCGTCATGATATGTGGATTTATCTATAGAAAAATTTTGGACAGAACCAAATATAGAAACAAAATTACCAGATACAAGTAAAATGGAAAATAAAATCAGAAATGATCTATGCAATGCAAGAACAAAAAATTATGGGATATTAAAGAATTTGCCAGATAGGGAAATTCTAATTAACGTTGGTAAAAATTTCAACTACCTTCTTAGCCAAATTTTCAATATTGGCAGAAGGCTCTGCGGAGATCAAAAGAAGAATTTGCGTAATTGGAAATGGAAAACTCACCAGTACTGCTTTGTCTCGTCTTGCTGCAAGATAATTAATTGGACCCAAGCTTTTGTCATATTCTTTTCTAATAGAAGCTTTTGATACAAATTCCAAAAATGAGTGTAATCGAGTTTCATCTCCCTCATGAGGAACAAGTCCTTCTTTAAAACCGCCAGCTATTAACTTTCCATCTTTATCTACAATTCCTGCAAATCTAATTTCAGATTCTTTGAGAATTTGTGAACATTTTTCATTGTAAAGTACGATGTTATTTTGAGCAGACAATGAAGTACAATCAATATATCAAAAATAAAAACTTAGCCAATGATACAATATTTATCAAATTTATCGGAATCATGTTTAGAATTGAAATTCCACATTGGTCATCAAGTTAAGAGAATTTCTACAAGTAATTAATAAGGAAAAAAATAGAAATAAAACTCAATGAGATGGCCATTGAGGCTCCTAATAATAGGGGCAGTAATTGGAGCAATTGGAATACCTAGTGCATTTGCACATGATCCAGATTTTGAGGTAAAGACAACAAAAGACATTCTAAAATTTTGTGAATTTTTTTATGACGAGTATGTTTTCATGGGGGTAGAAACGCTTGCAGAGCAACATCAAAACTATCCAAATCTCAGAGCATGTGTGATTTTGTACAATCATGTAGCTTGGAAAAGCACACACCCAGGAAGAGATATTGTGTTAATTGCCGAGATTGAAAAATATCTTGG
>SCUP01000283.1 GCA_004297665.1 Nitrosarchaeum sp.
TGGTTTGATATGATCTAATCTAGTGATTAAGGTTTTTGTTTTATTTCCTAGCTGTACATCAAGAGTAATAGCACGTCTGCCAACATTTGTTATTCTACCTACTTTTCCGTGATAACGTCTGTGTGGTAATCCTTTGTGCTGTCTAGGATCGATAATGACAAGGGCTTGTTCACCTTCATGATATTCTCGTAGTAGGAAAGATACACCTCTAGGAGCAGTTTTAGTCATTACAGCTCTTGCTTTGTGCTTAAATCCATGTGAACGACCATGTGATTTCTTAGTTGCCATATCTGAGTAGATTTCCTAATGACCCTATTTTAACACTTACGACTAGAGATGTATAATTAACCAACAATATCGGTTCGGAGTTGTCCACATGCAGCAGAGATCTCCGATCCTTTTTCCACACGTACTGTGCAGTTCACACCTGCATTGTACAATATTCTTTCAAATTCAAGAACATTTCGTCTAGATGGGCGTTGAAAATTACCTGCTGTCGGATTTATCGGAATTAGATTAACATGAGAACCATTACCATCTAAGAGCAAAGCTAGTTCTTTTGCAATTTCTGGAGAGTCATTAACACCTTCAATTAGAGCATATTCAAATGTAACACGTCGTCCAGTTCTCTTGAAATAACGTTTTCCAGCTGCAATCAAATCCTCCACTGAATGAGGTCCTGCAGTCGGAACCAATTTTTTGCGCAATACATCATTTGGTGCATGCAACGATATTGCCAATCCAATTTGAAGATCTTCTTCTGCTAATCTGTCAATGCCAGATATTATTCCGATTGTAGATATTGTGATGTTTCTCTGTCCAATTCCAAAACCTCTTGGATGAGTTAGTAATCGAACTGCACGTATTGTCTCATCATAGTTTGCAAGCGGCTCACCCATTCCCATAAAGACCAAGTTTGTTACATGTTGGCCTCTTTGCATGAGTAGATTGGCAAAGTGAATTACTTGGGCAACAATCTCTTCTGCCTTTAGGTTTCGCTCAAAGCCCATCTGTCCAGTGGCACAAAAGATGCATCCCATTGCACAACCAACCTGAGTTGAAACGCAGATAGTAGATCTAGGATGACCTCCAATCTTTGATGATGGATATTGTATCAAAACTGTTTCAACAGGAGTTCCATCAGCAAGATTAAGAAGTAACTTTGTTGTGTCTCCATCCTCACTTACAACACGATGAACTTCAATTGCAGAACCAATCGTGTATCCATCGGCAATTAGTTTGTCTCTCATTGTAATTGGTAGCTGTTTTAGATCAGAGATATTTTTTGGGAATTTGTAATACAATGGGTACAATATTTGGTCTGCTCTATATCTTGGCTGATTCATGTCAGTTACCATCTTTTCCATCTCTTCAGGTAACAAACGATAAAGATCAGTCATTGCATTTTCACAATATCTCTCATATTCAATAATTATTGTACTGTTACAATATTATAATTTAACCAGTTCTCAAATTGTAATAATTTTGAATACAAAATAAAATAACAAAATTTAGACTACAAAATAAAGGAAAAAAGAAGAGTTACTCTTCTAGTGATTCCAAATCATCAGAATCATCTTCTGTGGCTTGAACTGCCTCTAGTTCAGCAGATTCAACCGCAGTTTCTGGCTCAGATTCCTTTTCTTTTTTAGTTGCTTTTTTAGTGGTCTTTTTTGTTGTCTTTTTTTCTGCATCTTCTAGATCCATCACTCCTGCTTCACCTAGAGCAAAGATTACCTCTTCTTCTGGATGATGAGGACTGTCCACCATTCGTGCAATTCGTTTCTTACCTGATTTCTTAAAGTAGATTCTGTACGTAGAAGTATGTGCAACTACGTTTCCTCCTATTGGACGAGTTGGGTCACCAAAGAAAACATCAGGAGATGCCATGACTTGATTTGTTGCAATTGCAGCACAGTTGTAAGTCTCTGCAATTCTAGATAACATGTGAACAAAGTGATTTAGTTTTTGTTGTCTATTTGATAATGTTCCTCGACCTAGATACTCTGCACGGAACAATCCAACTGCCGAATCTACAACAATTAGTTTGATATTGTTTTCTTCAATCACAGGACCTGCTTCCTCAAGAATTAATGTTTGATGTGCACTGTTGTATGCACGTGCTACAATTATTCTATCAAGAACTTTTTCTGGATCCATCTCGTGTGCTTGTGCAATAGATACGATTCTTTCTGGTCTGAAAGTGTTTTCTGTGTCAATATACAAAACACCTCCATCTAACCCACCTTCTGTTTTTGGTTTTTGAACCATTACAGATAATGTATGTGCAAATTGAGTTTTACCGGAACCAAATTCGCCATAAACTTCAGTGAGGGCTTGTGTTTCAATACCACCATCAAATAACGTGTCAAGGCAATTTGTACCAGTTGTAATTTTACCAATATCTTGTCTGCGCTTGTAGACTTCGGTTGCTGTAACAAAATCTCTGGAAATTAATCCAGTTTCAACTAGATGTTGTCTTGCTTTATTGACAATTTTTTCTGCAGTGTCTTTTTCCATTCCAGTTATTTCTGCAATTTCCACAGGACCTCTTACTATAAGATCCATAACATTGTGTACTCCTGCATCGGATAATTTTCTAGTAGTTACAGGACCTACGCCCTCCAAACTATCTAATCTTAAATCTTCTACCATACCGTATGGTACGGTACT
>SCUP01000284.1 GCA_004297665.1 Nitrosarchaeum sp.
TGAGGTCATTTTGTTTTTCATCTGATTCAGCATATACTGCATTTCCAGCAGCAACGCCAGTAATCATAACCAGTGAAAAAACAATACTTAGAAGTTGTGTCTTTTTCATTATGAGATTTTAATGAATTATCCATATAAAGAATAACGGATCAATAATCAGGAATGGCTATTAGCTAGGGAACAATTAGGCAGGAAGAACGAAGGCTTGAGGTATATCATTTACATTTTGAAGAAAAGCTAACTGCAGTAGCAATTGCAAATATTCTAAAAGTTAATCGAAACACTGTTAATGAAGATATTAAATTTTGTAGGTAACAGCTAAGTAATGAATTTGGAAGAAAGGAATTAGCTAGAATGAAAAAATAACATGAAGAATTGAAAAAAGCAGTTAAAGAGGTCATTAATGGAGGAAAAATCAAATATTCAACAACTGAATCAAGATATAATTTTATTAAAAATCAGAAATGCAGTGTAGGACATGTAAATATCATTATTTCAAAGATGTATGAGGACATTTTATTATCTAAAAAAGAAATTACAAACTACCAATCCAATTAAACTAAAAGAAAAGAGTTTGAACAAACTCTTGTCGGATTAGATTTCACATATTACTTCACTTTTCTCTCCACCATTATATAGTAATATTATAGCATCAACATCGCATTCTGAGATGTATGGATATTCTGTTGCGATTGTAGGATACATCAGATCTTCAGTAGCTGTAGAGTGAGCAAGACCTAATGCATGACCAAACTCGTGTCTCAGTATGGTCTCAAACTGTGCTTTTGATAATTTATCTACTTCATATATTGTAATTTCTGATTTTAATATCTGATTTTGTGCATCATCTGCAATTGATTTTGTAAATCCTGAATAACCATCACCGCTACTTTGAGAAGTTAGTTTTATTGTAATGTCTCCTTCACCTCTTTGTGATTCTATCAAGTTGAATTTGGAAGGAATGTAAAATTCAGTCGGATTCTTTGCTACATCTGCAAGTGCTCCTGCCCACCCAATATAGTATGTAGAGGCGGTTCCCTTTGGGCCCTTGTGCAATAACGAATCATCTATCTCAATTGACTCTTCTGAAAGAATTACAGATTTTACAATGTCTATTTTGTCAGGATATTTTTGGCCATCAATTAGGTTGACATTGAGAGTAGAGCCGTCAACTAGCCTCCATGAAAGCCACGTGTCTATGGTATCTCCACGTAGATTTTGTATGACATATCCCGATTGCATGTTGCCAATATTGATTATCTTGTATTGTGAGCCTACAACGCTTACCACATATGTAGAATATGCTACAAATCCTGCACTGACAACTATTGCGGCTATTGCAATGACTATAAGGTTTTTTTTGGCAAGAAGGAGATTTTCTCCCTCTTCATCTTTTACGAGTTTATCTAAAAACAGTTCTTCTTGTCTGCCCTCTTTTTGGTTTTGATTCAATTTTGTCACGGTATCTTGTAATTCATATATTGTCTTTTTGTCTTGTTTTATTTCATTATTCAAGAGATCTTCTAATTTTTCTAGCACTAGTTTTTCTTGTTCTGTCTCTTTTAGACGATGTTGTGATTCTTTATCTGATGAAATCTTTTCTGCACTTTGTTTAAGAAGATCTGTTATTTTTTGCTGCAATAGATTGGTATTTGTTGCAATAATGTCTAGCCTTTCTTTTTGCTCTTTGTTTAATTCTCCGAACTTGTTTTGCATTAGCATTTCAACATATGTTTTTATCGGCACAAGCGGAGTACGTAGTTCGTGATTAAGTGTAGTCAAGAATGTTTTGTCAAATGTTGTCTTGTCAGAAAGTATGCCACTTACAAGTTTCTCAGTAAGCATATTGGTAGATTCTAGATTGTCTATTAAATCCGGTATTTGTCCTGATTTATTTTGTTCATCACTATTAATTATTTGTTCTAATTTTTTCTGAAATAAAATTATTTGTTGTAGTTCATTAATAATATGATCATCCATGTCAATTGTTAACTTTTGATTTTAAATTGACTTACAAAGTCAAGCAGAGCATCAGGATCAATTGGTTTTTTCAGTATTGCCTTTACCCCCATGGATCTTAATTCATCTTCATATTCGCTAGAGGGAGAAGATGCCGTAAGACATACTATGTTATGATCATTTATCCTTCCATTGTTTTTTAGATGCATGACCACATCTCTGCCTGAAAATTCCGGCATTGCAAGATCAAGTAGTGTGACATCGAATTTTTGACCTTGTAAGATTTCAAGTGCATTACGACCGTCATTTGTAACTGTACACAAATGACCTTTTTTTGTAAAATATTTTGACATTATTTTTGTAATTTCTTTATTATCATCAACTAATAAGAAATTCATACCTTAACAAGGCAGATGTTACTTTTAAAAATTTCTGAGCGGTAGACTAAGATGAATTGTTGTACCTGTCTTGCCATCGCTTTCAAGTCTGATTGAGCCTCCCAGTCCTTCCATTATTCCTTTTGATATTGCCAGCCCTAGACCAGTGCCAGAAGATTTTCGTCTTTCTGAAGTATCCACTTGATAGAACTTTTGGAATAGTTCTTTTTGTTTTTCTAGTGGAATGCCTTGACCATTATCCTTGATTGATATTATCAATTCATTGTCTTTTCTCTCTGCTACTATCTCAATTATGCCTGTATCTTGAGAAACAAACTTTATGGAATTTCCTATCAAGTTATCAAAGACTTGTCGCAGTCTTGTCTTGTCTGTATGGATTGTGACTCCTGACGGATATCTTGTCTTAAATGATATTCCCTTGTCCGCCAAGGCAATTTTATAAGCATGATCAAGATTGCTAAAAAATTCATCAAGTGAGATTGATTCAAAATTAAATTTCATCTTGTTTAGATCAAGTTTTCTTGCATCCATAATATCACTAATAAGTAATTCAAGTTGCTTTGCATTTTTTTCAATAGACTCTATTGATTCTAGCTGTTCTGAATTAAGAACCCCCGCCATATCTTTTTTTAACAAATTACAATGCCACATAATCGGCATGAGTGGAGTCTTTAGCTCATGTGTAACCATTGCAGAGAACTCGTCTTTTATTTTATTCACACCTTTTAGCTTGTCTAGTTGTTCTTGTATTGTGTTTGATGCATCTTTTAGTTTTTTTTGCATGTTATGAATTTCGCTTATGTCTTTGATTATGCAGATGTATTCTATTCTATCATCATACATGGTACTGACACTAAAGAGTGATGGAAAAATTGTCCCGTCTTTTTTCTTTAGCCAATTTTCTTTATTTTCAATGGTACCAATTTTTTGAATCTCATCAAAATAGCTATGGGCAAGATCCAGATGATTGTCACTTACTATAGCAAATATGGATTTGCCATTCAGTTCCCCTAAAGAATAACCAAATAGCCTTGCGAAACTTTCATTGTATGAGATAATGGTTCCACTCTTATCAAAAACCACGATTGCATCAGGGGAAAGATGATACAAATTTTTGTATCTTTCTTCTGACTTTAAGAGATGATTTTGTATTTTTACAATCTCTGCGTTGGTGTCTTCGGCTTGTTTTCGTAGTTTAAACTGTATACGAAAATACCTATGAACCGTGAAAAGAGATACCGAAAATATCACGATGACTAGTGCAATTAAGAACAATGATTCTTCAATGGTTTTGTTTATAGTGGAAAATGTATCATCATATGATTCTATGGATATGATGGCCCATGTGTTTTGACCTATCTTAATTGGATTGTATGCTACAAACATCTTGGTGCCATTTATTGTACCAATGACTGTTCCACGTTTATCAGAAAATGAAGCCTCGATTGCACCTACACCAAGTGTGACACTCTGACCTTTTAGTATATGTTCAGAGTCTGCAACTACTGTTCTTGTGTCATCTACTATGAGTATTCTCTCATTAGCATATAGTTTTAGTTCATCTAGTTTTTCCTCTATTAGGTCAAGATTTAGAGAACCTGTTAGAATTCCTTGAAATAATTTGTCTTGTGAAAAAACAGGTACTGCAATTACCACATTAGGTTTGTTGCTTGATTTTGAAACAACAACATCACTTACTACAACATCTTTGGTGGCTATGATTTCTTTATACCAATCCCTAAATGCAAAATTTGATGCAGTCATGTTTTTTTGAAAAAGGAATGGTTCGTTGATGTATACATCTCCATTTGGAAGTAGAAAAAGCATGTTTTGAAAGCCGCCATAGTAATCAAAGGTTTCACGCATTGCGTTTCTTCTGTTCACATCGATATCCTCAGGTATTCCGTGCATCTTTTCGTCAATTAAAGTTGCAGAAGGTGGATTTACGATGTGCGGATTTTTACTCAGTATTTCCAAAATGCTAATTGCATTGTTGATTCGTAACTCTGTTCTGCTGGCAATCTGATTAATTGTTATGAATCTTTCTGATTCTATGATTTCCGTTTGTATCTTTATCTGGTCTTGTACATACAATACAATCACTGCCAAAAATACTATGACCGTACAAAATAGTACAAGAATAAAGTTTCGCGGTAGTGACTCACGTATCAATTCTTCACATACTAACTTTCATGAGTTTATCTTAAGGTTAGCGTTAGTCATTTTTTCTTGTATTATTCTTGTATGGGGAGTTTCTAGAGCGTATTAGTGTAAAATCCATACTATATTCCCAGCAAAGTTGTGTAGGGAATATAGACGGAGCCGGGAAATGTCACTAATTTTTCCCTAATCGTTTTGAAGGACATGATGATTAGATTTTGCACTAACTAAATTCAGAAAATTGATGAAGAAAGTTTTCTGCAATCATCTCTTGTTTGTAAGGAAATTATTGCCCTTCTAACGATCACAACCGGAAACTGCGTGTCATATTCAACAATAACACGATATTATATAGTATGACCATATGAATATCATATGTAATGGTTAATTGTATAGTGGTAGATGATAACCAAGATATAGTTGATGTGTTTTGTGAGCTGTTAAATCTGATTGGACTTGATGTTCTTGCCAAAGGTATGAATGGCATGGATGCAGTAAAGTTGTATAAGAAATACCGACCTGATCTAATTTTTGTGGACTTGATAATGCCAAAATATGACGGGTTTTATGCTATTGAAAACATCAAAGATGCAGACCCAAATGCCAGGATAGTTGTAATTACAGGAGATGTCAAGACTTGTGAGTCTGATCTTCTTGATTCATTAAAAGTAATTGCAGTAATCTACAAGCCATTTGACGTACAAAAAATAAAACAAATCGTAGTAGATGTTTTTTTGGATTGATATTATAAAAGAACAAGTAAAGATTTCTGCTAAGAAATATGGTATCAATATTCATTGTAATAACAAGAGATAATCTTAATTCAAAATACTAGTAAGATTTAATTAAAAATTGTTAATCTTAAATTCATGGAGTATGAGCAATTATGCAAGAGTATTTTTGACATTGACAAACAGATTAGATTTGCTGCAGTATACAACTCAAAGATAGAAAAAGTAGCAGGAGGGATAAGAAAAGGGGTCAAAACTCTTATTCCAGAGTCAATAACAAAACTGTCCGTTGAACAATCATTTATCAGATGGAATACACGAATTCTGATGAAAGATTGGATCGGATCACCAAAATATGCTCTAGCCGAATATGAAAAAATAAAGCGATTTACATTTTATTTAGAAAAGAACACAATTCTTGTAATTTCCACAGAATTGGGGATGGATAATAATTTGCTCATAAACAAAATTATCCAATTGATTTAGAATAATCTAAATTAGAAAAAACATTATTATTTTGTAATATTTTAAAAGTATAAAATATGTGAAGGCTTTATATTACAATATTAATTTCATATGTACAACATAAGGAAGATTTCATTTCAATTAATCGCAAATTCCTTGATAGGTCATTTTCCTTATGTTAAATATTATTACAAAATTTAGTATAGGAAAAAACATAGAATATTGTTCTAAAACACAATAACAATACCAGTAATAACACTCAAAGACCATTCTAAATTAATACTTGGTAAGATTTCAAAAACATAGTTGAGCTACAAGTTTTTAGAACATTCCACTGATGCATTCATCGAAGTAACTGCAAAAGATCTCAAAGAGGCATTTACAGTTACTGCCAATGCAGTAATCAACATCACACTAGATCAAGACAAGGTAGAAGAAAAAGAGCAAAAGGAAATCATTGCACAGGGAAAAGACCTCAGATATCTTTTGTTTAGTTGGCTAGAAGAAGTAACTTTTACACTAATCACGGAAGGCTTTGCAATAAAAAGAATAGAGCTAGATATTCAAGAAAACAAAGGCTACAAAATTACTGCCAAAGCATATGGTGAGCCACTTAATTTTTTAAAACATAATTTCAAAGTGGAAATCAAAGCCCCTACATTTTACGAGATGAAAATTGAGCAAAATAACGGAGTGTTTATGAGGTTTTTACTTGATCTCTGAGTTTGGTGAAATTTTATTATCAAATCCATAGAAGAATTTAGTCGCATTTTTTAAAAGTAAATGTATTTCATTTCATATTGTGCACACAAAACTAGGCGTATTTTTGGTATTTTCGTTATTTGCACTGATTATGACACCAGTCTATGCCGAGGTCACCACAGTAGCTATGAAAAAAAGTTTTTACACTGTTGATGAGACGATCTCATTTTTTGGAACCGAAAGCGAAGGCAGTAGTATAGTCACAGTGGTTGTAAGAAGCCCCAACGGAAATGCAAAATTGCTTGGCGGTTTTTCGGATTCTGATGGTGGATATGAAACAATTCCAAAAAATGTAAAAACCATTTTTTCAACAAATGGAATTTACAATGTAACAGCATTTGTTGATAAAATTGAAGATGGTGTATCTATGCAATTAGAATTTGACGGACAAAAAGTTACTTTAATGCCAGATTTTGTATTAGCACTTGATTCAATTTCAGATAAAACAATTGAAGAAAAAAAGACTCTAGTGTTTACTCCTACATTGACTGAATCATTAACAGGTGTAACATTTAGTCTTGAAAAAAATCCACCAACAGGGGCATCGATCAATAGTGAGACAGGACAATTCACATGGACTCCAACAGAATCACAGGGTCCAGCTTCATATGTTTTTGATATTGTAGTGAAAAAAGGAGCATCAGAAGA
>SCUP01000002.1 GCA_004297665.1 Nitrosarchaeum sp.
GTAAATGATTGACACAAACTTTATTGATTTCACTATAAGATAGATTTCAAGGTTTTAAAAATTTGCCCTTTTGGTGCATGTTTGATACAATTTATTATCTAGATTAACCTCATTTATTTTCTCTAATCATTATTCTAACCAATAATATTTGAAATGTCATCTAACCTTACATTCGATTTTAAGTGATTTTACTGTGGCATAGTATGTAAAAGCCAATAATGCAATTGCCCCAATCCTTATTGGAAGTTCAAAACTTGTCAAAAACGCAAGAGTGGTAGCACCTACAGAACCAAATGTAGAAACCACAGCAAAACCGATAGGACCGCAGCTGCAAGCACCAGCAACAGACCCAACAAATGAACTAAAAACACTGCCGCCCATCTTTCCTTTTGATTTTTTCAAAATATTGATTCGGTAAACATTCATAGGAATTACCAAAGCAGACAATATTGAGAGAATTATAATTAACACAAATCCAAATTCTGTCCCTTGTGAGATATGGCCAACGATGTAGGGGTCCAAGAAAATATACTCTGAAAGAATTAACAAGCCAATTAACATAGATGTGAAAATAACAACTGACAAAACAATGTAGAAGTGATTTGAAAATACAAGTTTCAGAGGTTGCATCATACTAAATCATTGAATCCAATACTTGTTTAAAAACAGAGTACGGCTGTGCACCAACAAGTTTTTGTTGTTGTCCATCAGGACCTATAATAAAAAATGTAGGAGTGCCACTTGCACCTAATTTTTTTGCCTCTGCAATATTATACTGAACTCTTTTGGCATATTTTCCCGAATCAAGACAACTATCAAATAATTCCATATCAAGACCCAAACTAAATGCAAATGCTTTTAGTCGTTGAGAATTTGCCCACCCATTATCTATTTGAGATTCTTGAGCAGTGTACAGTTGATTATGATATTCCCAATATTTTCCTTGATCTTCAGCACAGTAAGATGCTTGAGCTGCTTTTGGGGAATCCATTCCCAGAAAAGCAAGATCCATAAAGACAAAGTTAACCTTTCCAGTATCAACATAATTTTGAAACACAGTAGGTTTTGTATTATGAAACCAATTATAGCACTGATGACATTGATAATCACCAAACTCCACTATTGTAACTTGAGCAGATGGGTTTCCCAATATTGATGAACCCATTGTAGTAGAAATTATTCCATGAGTTCTTACATCACGATTGTCAGTTTCAACAGAAGATGAAGAATAGACTACAATTACACTTATGATGGCTACAGATATGATAATGCCAACTATTTTTTTATTCACAAGTCAAGTCTTGAAAAATTGTTTAAAAAACTTATTCCAAATTATGAGAGGATTTTCGCTTAAAGAGATTTACAAATTTGGAAATAGCAGTGTCAATTGGACATGTCTCACATAACACATCAGAGGAATGTTTGATTAGGTGCTTCTCAAATGTTTTTCTAGAATCAAATATCAGATCACATCTTGTGCAGTAAACCTTTGAAATATTATTTTTAGGTAATTTTACCACTAGTGTTTTTTATAGTTAGAACTTATAAAGATCTTGTTGAAAATCACATCTAAAAAAATTCATACATGATCATTTCTAAATAATTAGTTTTTACTAGATGCACGACATTTTAGAAATTAAAACAGACACAGGGCATATAGTCAGTAGGTAAAAAAATCATAGATAGTGTATTTTCATATGATTTTGGAGTTCTATTTCATAGCTAGTTACAAATCCACAGTGAGTACATGAAAACAACTCAGATGGCGGAGAAGGATCTCGTTCAATGGTTTTTCCTGAAATAGATTTAATCAATATGACATCATTGCTAGAAATCACAGCAAAATTTCGTCCCTCTCCAATTGACTCTAGGAATTCTTTGATTGCAGTTATCACCACATTTTTGTCAATTTTTTCATCATTTAATGAAGACAACATAAACTCATGAATCTTCAAAGTAGGTATTGCAGCAACTTGATCTGATACATAAACGACTAATTCGCTCTTTATAGATGCCACATCTCTACAATCAATTGTAAGCATAAAGTGTGGTGAAAGAATCAATATTTTAGTTTAACAAATATTTGAAAATGATTATTATGGTTTGAAATAATCATTTTTCATAGATGAGAGATTCAGAGACATTTGGTGTGGAAAAAGGATATGGTGAAGAAGTAGTTACATGGCTAAACCAACAATCCAAAGAGCAAGGATCTAAATTCGAAGCAAGACTGTATGGATATACAGTAACTACAAAAAATTTTGGAGACTTTGAAATGTTTTCATGGATTGGTGATGTACAGATTGCAAGAAAAATGATCAATAAAGCAAGTAAAAGATTCAAGATTAAAGTAATAGAAGGAGGATACAAACCAAAAGAAAAGGTATTTCGAATGAAAAAATTTGATTATGCAAAAGTCAGAAAAGACGAAAAAACAATAGGGCAGGTAGAATTTGAAGCATCAAGATTTGGCAATGTACAATGGGAGATAAAAAATGAAGAACGCCATTAAATACAGAAACAGGAGAAACGAAAGATGACAAAAATTGGAATTATCGGAACAGGAATGCTTGGAAACGCAGTAGGTTTGCATTTATTGAAATCAGGTTTTGATTTAACAGTGTACAACAGAACAAAAGAAAAAACAAACGAATTAAAAAATAACGGCGCAAAAGTTGTAGATTCTCCAAAAAAGGTAGCTGAAAATTCAGAATTGATCATCATAGTTGTAAAAGATGCAGATGTCGTAAAAGAAGTATCATTTGGGAAAAATGGGATCATTGAAGGAAAACACGAAGGACTGACAGTTGCAGATATGAGCACCATAAATCCAGTAGAGTCAAAAAATATTTCAAAAAAATTTTCAGATCATGAAATTATTAAATTAGACATACCAGTTATGGGCGGACCAAATGTAGCAATTACTGGGGAATTAGTATTGATGGCATCGGGGAATAAAAACACATTTGATAGATTCAGAAATGTTTTTGAAAAAATAGCAAACAAAATATTTTTTTTGGGAGAAGATGGAACAGCTCATCTAGTCAAACTTGCAATGAATCTTCAAATAACAATGCTGGCACTTGCCCTATCTGAGGGAATCACACTGGTAAGAAGTGCAAATGTAGACCCAAAAATATTTCTAGATATTTTGAATTCAACTTATTTTAAAACTGGAATGAGTGAAAATAAAGCATACAAGATGATACAAGATGAATTTGATGCAACATTTACCCTTGCAAATTTGAAAAAAGATATCAGTACTATTACAGATACTGCAAAATCATTTGGGATCAAATTGCCAATGATCGAAAAAGCTGAAGAGATATACAAAGAGGCAGTGAAAAAAGGATTTGGAAATATAGATTATACAGGAATTTTAGCATATATCAAAAAAAACAATTCTTAGCATGATAAATAAAAAATATGACTGAATTTTACCAAAAATTCTATAAGACACATCAATAAAATTACCATATGCGATTAAAGGACAAAGTTGCAATAGTTACTGGTGCATCAAGTGATATTGGCAAAGGTGTTGCAAAGAGATTTGCAGAAGAAGGAGCCAAAGTAATCCTCATTGCAAGAAATCTGCAGAGATTAGAAAAAGCCAGAAAAGAGATAGGAAATGAAAAATCTACGGCATCAATGGTGTGTGATTTAACTAATGAGTCCCAAGTAATGCAAACAGTTAGTCAAGTTATGGACACATATGGAAAAATCGATATTTTAGTGAATAATGCAGGTGCAATCAATGATCCAGTTCATTTTCATGAAATGGCAGATTCTGAAATTAAAAAATTAATCGATGTCAATTTATTTGGAGTTTTTCACATGACAAAAGCTGTGCTAAACAAAATGTCAGATGTCAAAAAAGGAGTTATCATAAACATCGGTTCAATCTCAAGTGAAAGAGCCATACCAAGAGTTCATTTGGCAGCATACTCGGCAACAAAAGCAGCAATAACAATGTTCACAAAATCAATCGCAGTAGAATATGCAAGAAGAAATATCAGATGTAATTGTGTAAATCCAGGAATTATCAATTCAGGCATGATAAAGCCATATCTTGATGATCCCCAAGCAAGAAAAGTTCTGGAAGAAAGATTACCACTAGCAAGAATCGGTGAACCAGTAGATGTTGCAAATGCAGTATTATTCTTAGCATCAGACGAGGCAAATTGGATTACAGGCACTGTCCTCAATGTAGATGGTGGAAAAACAGCTTCAGAAGGATAATCCTTTTTGAAGTAATGAATTAGCAAGTAATTGAGATACTCTAAGAGGTTCAGGAACAGAGCCTTGCAATGTTAATTTGTTTAGGAGTTGTTTAACTTCATAAATCGTACAGCCCTCATATCGTACAAAAAGATCACAAGATGTATGTAGAGTAATTCTCTCTCTTTTTCCTAATTTTTTATATTCGTTAATTTTAGATTCAAAAGATTTTGGGAAGTGATGTTTTATTGCATCTTCAATTCCATCAGATTCATTGTATGTAATTCCAATAATTGGGATTTGTAAAGAATCATGTAATTTTTTGATATCAACAATATTATACATTGAAATAATTAACCCAGAAATGATTAGATAACTAATATCAAATCTAGATAGTTCTTCATACATGTGTAATATTTGATCAGTGGCATCATTGCCTTCTAAAGTAGCACTTCCAAAAACAAATCCATCAATTACAAAATCCCTTCTCATTATTAATCCAGATAGAATGGATCTTGTCGAATTTTGTCTAAAGCTTTCAGCAATGGCAAGACCACGTAAACCCCTTTTTTCAAGATGGAGTGATCTCATTTTTTCTTCTCCTATTGTAAGACTTGTAGCTAAAAGCAGTAATCCCCATAATTATTACAGTGATTACAGACCAGAATACAAAAGAAGCAACATCAGACTCTGCCATTAAACAAACATAGATAAATTAAACATCTAAAGTTTTGGTTTAAAAAAAGATAATAAAAAAATCTTTAGAGTTATTTCTGAAACATCTAAATAGATTTGATACAGATAACATTCATGCCTGAATTAATATGTCCAGATTGTGGAAAGCGCTTATTTCATGAAAATGAAGACACGTTGAAGATAGAGGAAACAATACATGGAAAATTCTGTAGGAAAAAAATGGGAGAAACCCAGAGCTTCATGCACAGAGATCCTGCACATATGAGTACATTTGATTCGGAAAGAGAAAACGATACATCAGGGACACCTGTTTTAAAAAAATAACCCACAGACAAGTCAGGACATAAAACTACCTCAAAATTATATTCTAGGATCAACAAAGCAAAGAAGTTGGCAATAGAGCATCATTATGATTTAGTAATAGTAGGAGGAGGTCCAGCAGGCTCGTCAGTAGCATATGAAGCATCAAAAAATGGAATTAAGGTTGCACTCTTAGAGAAAGAAGAAACAATTGCACAGTCAGTTAGAACCAGCGGAGTTACATGGATACAAAACATAAAAGAATTTGGCATTCCAGATGACTGTTATAATCCGATTAAAAATTACTCATTTTGTTCACCAAATAATGAAGTTACAATAAGGGATACAATTCCACAAGCTGCAGTTTTAGATGTAAGAAAAACATATCGATGGTTAGCAGAGCAGGCAAAAAATGAAGGTACTGATATTTTTCTTAAAACCAACATCAATAATGTGATAAAAAATGAAGATGGAGACATTATCGGAGTAAGTGGAACAAGCAAGGAAGGAGAAGTGATATTTCATTCCAAAGTTATCGTTGATGCAAGTGGATTTTCTTCAACAGTTTCCAAAGCTATGGGATTTGTAACACAGTGGGAAAGATTTGGAGCAGGTGCAGAATATGAAGCCGAAGTTGAAAATGTTGATCAAGAAACATGGTGGCTCATGGTGGGTAAGAAATACTCTCCAGCAGGATATGCATGGATTTTTCCTGTAGGGAAAAATATTGTAAGAATTGGAGTGGGGGTCGGAAAACCAGAATCACAAGTAGACCCTACAGAGCGATTAAAAGAGTTGATGGACTCAAAAATTGGCCCAATTAGCAAGTTAGGAAAAATTACACCTATTGAATTTCATTATGGGTTGATTCCAAACGACGGGTTATCAAGAAAAACAGTATACAATAATTTGATTTTGGTAGGAGATTCAGCAGGTCAGGCCAATCCACTAGTATTAGAGGGAATAAGATATGCAATAAAGTTCGGAAGAGTTGCAGGAAAAGTAGCATCAAATGCAATAAAATCAGGAAAAACAGACGAAATGGCGCTGTACCCATATGAGGAAAATTGGAAAAAAGACATTCAAGCAAAAATCAAAGCTGCAGGAAAAGTCCAAGACAGATGGATTGGGTTATCAGATAAAGAATGGGATAACGAATTAGACATAATCAAGGAATTAAAACCTGAAGAATTTTTAGATTTTATTAAAGCAGATTTTGGATTGGCAAGTATGATAAAATTGGCAACGCATCATCCAAAATTAGCAGTTAGACAGTTATTCAACTTGGTAAAAAATAAAAACAAGATTTGAAAAATAAGAAAACAAATGTAGATTTGGAATGTTGTTTATAACAAGAAACCATAAAGGCAATCTTCAAATTAAATCAAAAATATAACCAACATGTGTGAGCTGGAGCACGATACACTGCTACGGCAGAGGAAACTCCTCCCTCCATACAGGAAATGTGATCCGGAGATGGATAATCAGAGATGATTGGCAACGGAACAGAAAATAATCCAACCTGGCGCACAATGATGGCAAAACCTGAGATTTCCAGAGAAGGAATGAAAAAGACGCCCCACATGGAGCAAAGCCAAACAGAACTATAGGATCCTGTACCAAGTTCAGGTAGGCTGCAAAGCGTAATATCGTGAAAACAGAAGGAGGGTTACTCCCAGCACACACAAATTTTTTAAAATATTTTAATTTTTAGAGATTAACTCATTGACTTGACTTGTTCTTTACAAAGACTAGCATTGCATCTGCATGTTGCATCACATAAACATGAACCATGCATTTCACAATCACATTCAGAACCAATTTCTGCAGATGCTGCACAACCACATGCTGCTTCCTCCTTATTGCTAGGAATTGCTGGGGGTGGGCTTTGTTTTTGGTCTTCATAGACACTTCTAGTTTGTGCATAATCAGATGTATCAGCAAGCTGCGCTTCACCTCTATTAGTTTGATAACCACCAGAAGATGCACTTGTTTGATAACTTACCAATCTACTTGGATCAATTCCTTGTTGACCTACTGTTTGGTTCTTTAAAGATCTATTACTAAAGATGAAAAATGCAATACCACCAATTGCGGCCATTCCTGCCATACCATAAACTATCATCACTGGAAAGTCTCCAGTAGAAGTTGTTTGGTAACCTTCTGGAGGAGTTGGTGTAATTCCTGCAATTTCTAAACCATCAAGTACATCTAGTGCACCAAATCCAATTGCAGCGATATTTCC
>SCUP01000285.1 GCA_004297665.1 Nitrosarchaeum sp.
TTTCATTCCTTCTGCAGGATACCAATGAGAAGATGCAATACCTTGATACATTACAGAAGATTTCTTGTTTGGATAATGTGTTTTCACTATATTCTCAAGATATTTACAAATTGGTAAGATCAATGTACTGTTGTCAAAACAACTCTTTCCAATTCTGTCACGTTCCTGTATGATTATGTTCTTTGGAAAAAATTTGTATCTTGTCTCTTTTGCCCATTTTATCTCTGACCAATAATCCCCTCTGAGAAAAACATACAATGGTAAATTTGCCTTTAGCGCTGCAAGCCCAAAATGTGTTTGTCTATCTGCAAATACTATGTCTGGTTTGAATTCTTTTACAATTTTATTGAACTGCTTTCTCGTTTGAAACCAATGACTAATTTTCCTACTTGGAAATCCATCAAAAATCTCTGAATCTGCTATTAATTTACATTCCACCCCAAGATCCTCTAAAACATCTGTAAACTGTTTCAATCTAAATAATCTTGAACTGTGTGCACCTAAAAGCAATCTCATATTCAAATGAGTAAACAAACTGATATAATAGATATTCACACATGCCTACATGAGACAAAATCTGCTTTTTAGATCTTGGTTTTATTTTAGACAAGGATGGTCAATTTATTTTGCATTCATCTTTGCTGCAATCAACACGATGGTTACAACGTATTATCTTGCAATAGAAAAAATACCTTCACTGAAAGAAATTTTCCCCTCATTTGCATTATATGTTTTTACATTGTCTAGCATAGCTATACCTATACTTATTGTAATAGGTTATATTCATGTAAAAAGAAGTCAAGCATACAAAGCAGAAATTGATGTTCAGTTTGAGGTAAATCCATATTTTAAAAAAATACTACTTAACTCAGAAGAAATTCTTCGACAACAATCAATAGTTAGTGATATTTTGATCAAATTAGCTAAAAATGAAAAATTAACAGAAAAAGAATTTACAAATATTATGGATATTAAAAATAAATTGGAAGAAAATGTGAATGATAAAGCCTTTAAAAGACTTGATTAATGTTTTAATAATAATTTAAAATTTTTGCTATAAACCATTTTTTGTTCCAATAAATCTATTAATGTAAATTCATTATTTAAAATTAAGTTCATGAAAACAAAAATAAAAGTTGCATTAATCTATAAAAACAATTATCCTGCTTTTCAACCAGATTTTTTTGAGAGATCTAGTTTTGATTTCTTTATACATGCATTAAAAAGGAATTCACAAATGGAGATCTTGTATTTTGGTGTAGATGGTGATTATTTTGATACAACAAAACTACAAGGTACTTGTGATGTTATTTTGTTGGCAAATAATTATACTACTGCAACTCCTGAGATTTTAGATGGTATTCATAATACTGGTATACCAGTATTATGTAGAACTGGTGATCCACATTCAGCCAAAAAATTTAATCAAATCAGTTACCATAAAAAGTGGAAAATCGATTGTTATTTTGGTACAATTCCAAGTAGCTACTTTTACCAATTTTATCCACAGGATTTTATGTACCGAGAAATCATTTTTGGTCTAGAATCGTCACTATATCAAAATCTTAGACCATATAAGGAACGTATCAAAGATAAAATTCTAAACTCTGGAAATGTTGGAAAATTAAGTGTCAAATCAAGAGTAGCAAATTCAATTTTAAATCCGAAAAGAAATGCATGGTATTTTTATAAACTTCGGACCATTTGCAACAAGCTTCCCTATGTGGATCATGCCGGAATGAAAGGAAGTAAATATGTAAATGATGATTATCCATCGTATCTGTCTAGATATAGATCTGCTATTGCTGCTACAACTTTGTATCCCACACAAAAATATTGGGAGATTCCAGCAGCAGGTTGTCTAACATTTATGGAAATTACACAAAAGAATGACGGCTATTATCTAGGATTTAAAGATGGAGAAACTGCTATTTTCATAAATGAAAAAAACTACAAGGATAAATTTGAAGAATTTCTCAACGATCCAGATAATACAAAATGGGAAGAAATAGCAAATGCTGGAAGAGAATATGTAATGAATAACTTAACTAATGATAAAGCAGTGGAAAGATTAGTTGAACTAATGAAAAAGTTACTGTAAATTGTTTACTAGCTCCGCCATGGTGATTTCCCAAGTTTCATTTGTTCTGATGGTGGTTCATTAATTTTAATAGCTTCCAAATTTAGGCTCATCAATAATCCCTTATCTTTCTCCATATGGGGAAGATAAGATTGACTATAATCATCAAATTTGCTATGATCCGTCTGTCTCCAATCCCATTCCTGTATATTCTGAAAACCCATTTTAAGCAAAATTTCTGTCAGGCTTTTTTTGTCGTAGATCATTTTATGATAATCATATTTTGTTTTTTGGCCCCCACTTACCAATCCAACAATGTCTATGATCTGTTTTGTTTTCTGATACCATGTTATTATTTTCTCAAAATCTGGTACTGCAATTCTTAACGTACCATTTTTCTTTAGTTTTTTATTCCATGTTCTTATAACATCCTCAAACTCATTTCTTCCAACATGTTCTAAAACATGTGAAGCATAAATAATATCACAAGAATTATTTGGAATTTTAGTTAACGTTGTAACATCGTCAATAATATCAACACCTGGTAGTTTCTCTATATCCAAGTTTGTCCATCCTGGTAAAATTACATTACCACAACCTACATGTAGTTTCATATAATGAATAATCTATTTTTGTGTAATATTAGGATTTTAATTCACATCATTAATTGAAATCTTATTGATGTTGTAATAATTTTAGAATGTGATCTAATTAGACATTATTTTAGTCATAAAAAAATTATTTTTGATCTTTCTTATCTTTGTAGTAAAAGCGCTTAAATGGTGCTGTAAATACGACCTTATTTTTTTCGGCCCACCCATATGTCATTTCTAACCCTTTTTGCATTGAAATTGTTGGCTTCCACTTTAAAATGGTGCGTGCTTTTTGATTATTACAAACTAGCCGATTTACATCATATGGCCTTTCTCTACTTTCATCATAGATAATCTTGATAGAGCGCTTGGCAACTCTTGCTATTTTATGAACCAAATTTAGTATTGAAATATCGTTTCCAGAACCAACATTGATTATTTCACCGATGGCCTTTTTCTCAACTATTGATTTTATTATTCCATTTGCGGTATCGGAAACAAATGTGAAATCTCTTGACGCATTAACATTACCAAGTTTTATTTCTTTATTTCCTCTTAAAATCTGACTCATGATCTCTGGAATGATATATGGTTCTGTAAATCTTGGACCATACGAATTAAATGGTCTGATTATAACAGCTGGAATTCCATTTTCTTTGTGTAATGTAAAAGCTGCACGATCTGCTGCAAGTTTACTTACAGCATAAGTAGAATGTGGCGCAGTAGGATGGTTTTCATCCATTGGGACAAACTGAGCTGAACCATACACTTCACTTGTTGATATATGAACAAAAACTTCAATACTTTTGGATTTCAGAGAATTCCACAACATATTGACGCTACCAATTGTATTAACACTGAAAAAATCACCTGGATAATAATATGAATCTGGAATAAATGGAAGTGCTGCCAAATTAATAATTGCTTCTTGATCCTTTAATGATTTACTTACTAGTGCTTCATTTCTTATATCGCCTTTGATTATTTTTAATTTTTTATTTTTAGGTAGATATTGTTTTTTACCTGATGAAAAATTATCCAGAACTGTTACATACGCTCCATAACCGAGTAATTGTGAAACAACTTCTGACCCAATAAAACCTGCTCCCCCTGTTACAAAAACTCTATAATCTTTAAAGAATTTCAACATTCCTCTGAACAGGATCTTGTTATATATCGTTTTTTAAAATTTCTTATTGCTGAAATAACAAATATACTGGTATACTTATTCTGATTTATGGACTGGAGTGAAAAAAAGATTCTTGTCACTGGTGGAAATGGATTTTTAGGAACCCAAGTAGTGAATGAACTTCAAAAGAAAAATGCTTCAGATCTAATAATACCATCTTCAAAGGAATTTGATCTGAGATTAAGTCATAATTGTAAAAATGTTGTAAAAGACGTTGACATTATTTTTCATTTAGCAGCAAGTGTTGGTGGAATTGGTCTAAATCAAGAAAAACCAGGTGAATTATTCTATGATAATTTAATGATGGGAACTCAATTAATGCATGAAGCAAAAGAAGCTGGAGTCAAAAAATTTATCGCTTTAGGAACAATCTGTAGTTATCCAAAATTCACACCGATCCCTTTTTCTGAGGAATCAATATGGAACGGTTATCCAGAAGAAACTAATGCTCCTTATGGATTAGCAAAAAAAATGCTTCTAGTGCAATCACAAGCTTATAGACAACAATATAATTTTCATTCAATAGTTGTTATACCTACAAATCTTTATGGCCCCAGAGATAACTTTGAACCATCGAGCTCACATGTAATTCCAGCTTTGATTCTAAAAATACATAATGCCATCAAAAATAATCAGAATCACATAGATGTATGGGGAGATGGCTCAGCATCTAGGGACTTTTTGTATGTACAAGATGCTGCAAAAGGAATTGTGTTAGCTGCTGAAAAATACGATGAAACAGAACCACTTAATCTAGGCTCTGGCGAAGAAGTTTCTATAAAATCATTAGTTTCTTTAATTGCTGATATGATGGATTTTAAAGGAAAAATAAATTGGGATACATCCAAACCAAATGGTCAACCCAGAAGATGTGTAAGTTATAAGAAGGCATTTGAAAAAATTGGATTCAAACCTGAAACTAATCTTAAAACAGGATTAAAAAATACAATAGATTGGTTTCAAACTAACAACATGTGACAATAATTTTATAATTTTTTTAATATTGTTTAATATGATTACAATTATTTTTTTAAAATAATTCTGATATCTGTTCCTTTTTTATTGTCTGCAATCACTTTGGGATAATACGGATAAAAATTTTTTCCACTAATGATTCTCTTTATCTTGTTAAATCCTCCCTCTATCAAAGTTGGGGCTCTAAAATAATCACAACACATAACATTGTATCCTGCATTTTGACTAATGTGTAATAATGATTTCTTTGAAAAATGAAATGTAGATGGATTATCATTAATGGATGAATCTCTTATAATTTCATTCTCACAGTTTGGTACTTCGATAAATATAATTCCATTAGGCCGTAAAATTTTATACAGTTTTTTAAGTAATAAATCTGGTCTAACAAGATGTTCAAAAACATGTGAAATCCAAATTATATCGAATTGATCCTCCATGTTCAACTCTTCAGCAAATCCAACCAAACACTTACTTATTTTTAATTTCTGATTTATCAGTTTAACATTTCTTTCATCAGGCTCAATACCAGTCACATTGAATCCAATTTGATCAAAATAAAAAATTGTCTGCCCTGCACCTGAGCCTATCTCCAACATATCTTTTCTCTCTCCCATGTATTCTTTTGAATATGCATATTGAGATATCCATAATCTTCTCTTTCCCTGTGAATCAATATTTGTAAAATCAGATGTTAAAGATTCTTCAGATTTTAATCCATTCCAATACTCCTTTTTATATAGCAAATTTGCTTTTTCTCTTACTTCAGATTCTGATGTACCTGTTACAAATAATTTACATTCTTTACACACATACACAGGTAATTCCATATAGGAGTTTTCTGAAAACTGCACAAGTGTATTCTCACAAGCTATACAATTCATAATTTTATTCTAATCATTGGTAATTAATATTAATATTAAAATTTATGAAAAATTTATGGTTATTGTTCATTAAATTTTTCATAATTAATTTCATAGACTTTTACATGATATGATGTAAAACCATTTTTTTGATAATCAAAAACTAAATTCAAATAAGGATATTTTTCTGGATGAAAAAACGCATCTTTGATAAATTCAGGTGTTTTGTTATTATCATCAGCAACTATGTGCGTTAATTCGTTATCTTTTGAAAAAGCAATAAATTCTTTTAGCGAGTCAAAGCTCTCTGTACGCGATACTGATAATTCTGTTTTAAATGATGATTTTAGAATTGGCCATTTTTTATCTACCTCTATTGGAAAAACATATGCAACTTCTGGATAGTAATTATTGATCCCCTTGGCATTGTCTACTACATATTGTGCAACAATTGATGCTTCTTTTTGGTGATTGACATCAATTAGTTTTACTTCAAGAAAAACAAATGAACCAAAAACTATTCCAATTAATATAATTATTAATAGTAACTTCTGTTTTGAAATAAATTCTTGGTATTTTCTTATTGCTAATACCGATAATACACAAAATACTGGATAATGATAATAGAAATATTTTGTATCTAAAGCTTGAGCAGAATATGCGTAAAATGTAGGTATACTTGAGATGATTAATGTTAATATGATCGTATTTCTCTCAAAATTTCTATTTTGAAAAATCAAAAATATCCCAACTGGAACAAATAAGATAAAAATTGGTAACATGTCCCAACCAAGAAATTTGATAAATGTTACAGAACCATTAATAATATAATCAAAAATCCCCTGATTTCCTGCTGAACTGGTCATAATCTCTGACGTACTTCCAATTATTCTTGATGTCAAAGCATCACTTCCAGTAGTTTGAATTCTCAAAATTGCCATGGGTGTAATAATAATAAAAAAAATCAAAAACAATACTGCATATTTTGTAACTTCTTTCTTGTTTTTTCTATGATTTAGAAAATACATAATGGATAATGCAAAAAACAAAAACAATCCTTCGGATCTAACAAGAGAAGCAAAACCAATTAATGCAAATGAACAGTATCTTGCATATTTGTTTGAAGAAAAAAACAAAACTAGTGCTATAGCTTCAAGTGCAATATACAGCGAATTGTTTAATCCAGATAAAGAATCTTGAATTAATCTTGGTTCAAATGCAAATATCACAGCTCCTATTATTGCAAATTTATAATCAACAAAACGCCTGCACAAAAAATAAACTGGAATGACTGTTAAAACAGAAATTATAACTGAAATGCCTCTCTGCAATTCCATGTATGAGCTCATACCGTTTAATTTCAATAATGAAAAAAATGATCCTAATACTACAGGCCATCCGTTGTTTGCAAATGTATATCCTTCAGGTAATTTTCCCAACAGGCTAATGTCACTGGCATACCAAAAATAACCAAATGAATCAAGTATTAGAGGAACTTTGAAAGGAAAAAAATAAAGTCGAAGTAATAAACTTGATAGTATTATAGTGATAATTACAAGAACATGATTGTTTAAAAAAATATCAATATTTCTTTTTCTAAAATCTGACTCTGACATGTAAAATCATATTTGATATGTATTTCTAACCTTTTTCATTTCTATAATATTGTTATCTCAAAACTCTCCTCATTACTACATAATAGATAGTCTGTATTGATTCTGATAAAACAACCGAAGCTGCAATTCCGTTTATGCCATATTCACTGCCTAATAATATGATGCTTGGGATCTGTACCCCGAGAAATACTATTGAACCAAATAGGACCATTCTAATTTTTTCACATGCCATGAATTTTGAGATAAAAATTAGACTTATTGCATTAGGAATCACTGCAAAACTAATGATCTGTAAGACATTTGTTGCATGTATGAATTTTGGAAAAAGTAACGGCAAAATTATGGGGCTAACAAATATCCCAAGTAAAGCAATGATGACTGCAGTTAAAATCACAAATTTTGTCATCTTGCCAGTGGAATTTCCACCAGCTTCTTGTGTTATCAAAAATTTATAAAATATGTTAGGTATGATTATCAAGACACTCCAAAACTGTATTCCAAGCTGATAGTTTCCTAAAATCACAAAACCAAAAAGCGGACCTATGATTATTTTATCAAATGAACCAATCAATGCATTTGAAAGATCAAGAACATAACTGTTCATTAAAAATCCTGAACGCGTCTTGATTAATGAAAAATCTATTTTTTCACCGTTGAATATTTTAATTATTCTGACACAATATGACAAGTATGACAGACCTACTCCTAAAATTACGCCATAAGGACCAAATAGATAGTAAAAACTAATGCCAAGCACTGCCATCAAAATTTTCTGTGTAATGACATAACGTAGATACGTTTTGTATAGTCTGAGTCCTAACAATTCTGATACTACCAAATTAAAAACAACAAAACCTATTGTTGCTATACTTACTTCAAATTTGAAAAAAATAAAAAAAAGAATAGTTGATGATATTAGGCCGCAAACAATTGAAATCAAGAACATAGGAGGCTGAATTTTTACCCCTTTTGGGAGGTTGACTAGTAACATATTTGATGCACCAACAAGAGAAAGTGCTGAAACCGTGCCACTTATTGCAAGAAAATAACTAATTTGACCATAATTCTCAACACCAACCAACGATGCTGTAAAAAACCAAAATATCGCACCTATGGCACTTCCTCCAATATCTGCAATACCTAGAGTTGAAACATCTCGAATTCTGTGTATGATGTCTTTGATTCTACTCAATCTGTCGTGCTCTTTACATTCTGATTGTCTGTTTGTTCTCTCACTATGCTGACTAGTGAATAAAGAATTATGGCAGTCATGATAAACATCACACCAATAAGCGATGAGCCAAATCCAATTAATGTGATATTTGTTAAAATTTGTCTTGACTCAGAGAATATCTGCAAAGTCCATATGATAAAGAACAAACCTACTGATAAAAATCCCAATCCTGTTACGCCATAAAATTTCAATGGGTGTTCTATTGATACAAATTTCATTGTACTCAGTATTACAGCTGTACCGTGCCCTACTGGATTATGAGTTGACGTATCTCCTTCATAAAGAATCACTATTGGAACTTCGGCAATTTTTAATTCTTTTTTATCTGCTTTAATCAAAATTTCAGTTGAAATCCCCATTCCGCGTTCTGATAAATTCAACTCATTTAATGATTTTCTGTTATATGCTCTAAATCCACTTTGAGAATCAGTAATCTTTTGCTTTGTTGTAATGTTTGCCATTTTTGTTATGGCAGAAATTCCAAATTTTCGATAAGATGGAATATTATCTGTATTGTTAAGAAATCTGGAACCAATAACAATATCTGCCGTTCCTTTCAGAATTGGTTCAATTACTTTTTCAATATCTTCAATTCTATGTTGACCGTCTGCATCAAATGTGACCAAAATATCTGGAGACATTTCACGTGCCTTAAGAAATATGCTTTTGATTCCTGCACCATACCCTAAATTTTTTGGATGATTAATTACAATAGCTCCCATCTTCTCAGCTATCTCTCTTGTCATATCTGAAGAACCATCATTACATACGATTATTTTGTCAGTTACTTTCTGTAATTTTGAAATAATGCCTGCAATATTTTTTTCTTCATTGTATGCAGGTATGCCTATTACTAAATCCAAACTAATTATAATAAATACCTCATAATAAAATAGCTTTGCAAGTAAATCCTAGTCTACTTTTGTCTCATATTCAAAATAGTGTTCCTTTGTTATTATTATGAATTATAGTTATTGAAGTTATTTTTGATTAATAAAAATACATTTTTGAATATTTTCAATTACTTCATCTGATTCTTATTTTTTATGATAGTATATTGCTTGTCCTGTAGGAAGTTTCATAATAATTCCAGATTTATCATAAAAATATCTGTCAACTGCTTTTTTAGTATCTGAATATCCGGACCATCCATAATCGTCAAATAAAATTACACCGCCATCTGCTAGTCGTGGAAGGAAGAATTCCAAAGCTGCAATAGTGGGACCAGCTGAATTAAGATCGATGTGTAAATATACAATTGAATTTGGAGATTCTGGATTATTATTAAATGATTCAGGCACATATCCTTGATGGTATATCACATTATCTTTGAATTCGGAAAGATTTCTTTTTGTTTTTTCAACACTTAGATCTGCATATCTACCTACATGTGGTAATTCACTTTCAAGTAATCCTTCCTCCTTCATAGACATCCATGAATCATATAGATGCATAGAAAAATTCTTGTTTATTTTTTTATTTTCACATATTTCACGTAATGCAAAAAATGAAGAACAACCATCACCAACACCACATTCAACAAAATTATATTTTTCAACATTAGTAAATTTTATTGCATGACGTACTGCATATGCAATTATCCAATGTCTCCAACGTAATTCATCGACATTATTACGATCTATTTGAGCTGCATCTTTAGTAAATTCAAATTCTCGTACATCTATAATTGATTTACGAAATACCTTCCAATCATATTCATCATTCCATGGAAGTTCGTGATTTGTTTTCATTCCAAATCCGGAAAATTTTGTCTGCCAAAAAAACTTTTGATGGATATACGCCATATATGGGCGGAAAATCGGAAATTTGTAATAGAGTGGTTTTAATAGATTAACAAATTTTTCTTTCATTAGATTAACAAACCATTAAACTAGAAATGTTCTATTTATTAGTATAAAGAATCTTTTTTTTGGAAAACTTGAGAATTATATTTAATGAATTGAAGTAATCCAAATAGAAATCACTATGTGCTTAAATAATGATCTTTTAATAAGTTTGATCTATTGTTATTTTACATTATTTTCTTTGCAAAAATGAACCCAGTATATCCTATTTTATGTTTTTTTCTGAATTGCACGTTATCTTTGGTATTCACACCTGTTTTTTTAAAACCAAAAACAGAAAGAAATTCTTGAATTGATTGTAGTAATGTGTGTAAAACATCAATTGCAACAGGTCCAGTTATTGAAACGCTAAATCCACTGTCTTCTAATTTGTCTTTTAATGTTCTATATCCAACATGATATTCAATCTGCATATGACTGAATTTTTGCAATAGTTCTTTTGTTGCAGAAAGAATAATATCGTTTTCACATCCCTCACAATCCATTTTTAGAATTGATTCATCAGGAACATTGTATTGTTTTAAAATATCTTCTAAAGTCATCAAAGGAATTTGTTTTCCATGCTCAAATTCTATTAATTTACTTTCATGATTACTTTCATAATCTGGATTAATCGTGATAGTTCCATTTTTTGAGGAACAACCTGCTAATAATATTGTAATTTTATCTGAAAGATTATTTTCTATGATATTTTTATTTGATAAATCATAATTCTTTGGAAATGGTTCCAAACCTATTACTTTTTTTGCACCATGCAATGCAAAGTAAATCGGAGTATCTCCAATATTAGAACCAATATCGATTATAGTTTTATTTTTTATTGGAAGTTTACCATAATCTTCTTGCAAAAACCCATGAACTAAATCCCCATTGTTTACTCCGCCGTGAAATATTATTTTATTTTGAGGTAGCATTTTTGTAGATATACTTACAAGATCATTTTCTACATCACAATAAACACTCTTCAAATTTCTTGTAAATGTAAGTACATACATTGCATTAAATGTGTGAATTGAAGTACATCTTCCATTTCTCATTATTAATTTGACAGGAAAGTTTCCACTTAGAACTTTCTTAAGAACAATGAAATAATTTGAATAGGTCCTAGAAACATTCAATATCATTTGAAAAAAGTTTTTCCAGTAATAGAAATGAGCTTTTATAAAGTCCACTTTAGAAATCTCTGAAACCATCTATTTGTTTGATATAAATGACTATGAAATAGTTTTTGAATTTTCAAATGTCTGAAATTTCATAAACTACAAATATGATCATATAATTTTCTAACTAATTGTGAGTATATCCAAATTATTATCATCTTTCAAAGATGCATCAAAAAAACATGGATTTCGATATGTTGTAAAAAAAAGCGTATCTGTATGGTTTTCTTTTATTTATTATAAATTTTTTAGATATGGAAAAACATTCAATTTTAGAGGAAAAAAATATCGCTATAACTATAGCATGTATAACACAACTTGGATGAATGAAAGATCTGTTGAAATTCCACTTGCAATAGACATGTTAAAAAAAAATAATGGTAAAAATATTCTTGAAATAGGAAATGTTACTTCTAATTATTGTAATATTCCTCATATTGTTGTTGATAAATATGAAAAAGAAACTAATATCATTAATCAAGATGTAATTGATTTTAATTCTAAAGCAAAATTTGATTTGATAATAAGTATATCTACACTTGAACATGTTGGGTGGG
>SCUP01000286.1 GCA_004297665.1 Nitrosarchaeum sp.
TATTTTATCTGTAAAAATGAGTTTTCTGGAACGTTTAGATTCAAAAAACTCTCTGGCTGAATGATTTTTGCAAGTATCTCCAATCCTGTGATTGTTCTAATACTTGGTTTACTGAAATAAGAATTTGCGTCTACTGCAAAAATCTTTTTGTTCTTGACAGCTTTCAACATATTCCATGATTTGTTGTTTTTTAATGTCTTATTGTATTCTGATATTGTACGAAATGTGTCAAAGCCACATGGCATCATAATGATGATGTCTGGCTCTGATTCTATGATTTCTGCAATACTTAATTTTCTAGAGTGTTCTCCAATTACACTGATCATATTTTCGCCTCCTGCCTCTTCGATCATTTCTGGTATCCAATGACCTGCTGTAAAAAACGGTTCAATCCATTCTATTGCAAGAACTTTTAGTCTTGTCTTTGGCGTAAATTTTTTTACATATTTTATTCTTTGTTGAAGAGATTCTGTGATCTTTTTTGCTTCATTTTCTTTCTCAATAATTTCTCCTATTTTGCTTACAGATTCTATTATTTCTTGTAAATTATGTGGATCCATTGAATGGATTATTGGCTTTTTTTGTAAAATTTGAATCGCCTTGTTAACTTGATTAGTATGTGCTGCACACGCTTCACATGTTTCCTGAGATATTATGAGATCTGGCTTTGCTTCTAAAATATTTTTTTCATGCAGCGTAAAAATTTCTTTTCCTTCATTTAATAATTGACAAGTTTTTGTATCGATTTCTCTGCTGGATAATTCGTCTGAATTAATTACAGAACTAATAACACGTGGTTTTGTTTTTGCATTTTCAGGATATTTACATTCATGTGTGACTCCATACAACATGTCTTCTGCTCCAAATTCATATAACAATTCTGTGGCACTGGGTAAAAAAGAGACTATTCTCTTTATTGACATGTTTTGTGTTTGGATTTGTTCTTTAAACGTCATACGTTAAGTTATGGTCAATTCTGCTGATTAGGCACCTTAATAGGCATATTTCAGGCATAAATTTCATTGTCTGATTCGCAAAATATTCGAAGAGCCATCTTGGCAAAATGGCATGAGAATTTATCAAAATATGGAAATTTGTTTTCATCTGATTCTATTAGTGGCTCTAGTCCCCCGTCAGTGTTTGTAGGATCATACAACTACCCCAAAGTGTTCGTAGGACCAATGGTTCCCCCAATACACGGTGATACTAGTTTACTTGATAATCCAGAAAGATGGGCAGGTAAATCTCTTGAAGAAATTGTTAATTTCAGATTAAATCTAATTCGTGGCATTCAAAAAGTTTCTGTACATCAAACAGAAGGACGTTACATAGAAAATTTACAAGAAATTACAATGTCTTCAAAACCTACTGACTCTGATTTACAATTCACTAAAACCACATCTTCAAGTATTTCACTTGATGGGGAAAGTGCTCCTTTTGGACCAATAGGTGAAATCAAATCTGTAAAGTTTTATGGTACATCTGCAACAAAATCAATTGAAAAAACTTTCTATGATAAAGATCTAAATGCACAAGATGCTGTTTTACATCTCTATAATTCTGGCATAGATATCTCAAAAATTCAAAAATGTTTTAGTATCGGGATGCTTGGGCAAAAAAGAAAACTTGTTCCTACAAAGTGGAGTATAACTGCAACTGATGATATCATCTCCAAATCTCTCACTGAAGAACTTTTGAATTATACTTTGATTGATTCATACAAAGTTTTCACATATGAGCATCTTGGAAACTTGTTCTCAGTAGTTTTGTTTCCACATAGATGGATTTATGAAATGATTGAGGCATGGTATTCTAATGGTGTTTTAGGATTTGGTTCTGATTTTGAGGATGCACGTGGAATTAACCATCCTCCAGCAATAGCTGGTGCATATTTTGCAGCTAAATTAGGCGTAACTGAATATCTAGTGAAAAATAAAATTCAATCCGG
>SCUP01000287.1 GCA_004297665.1 Nitrosarchaeum sp.
CTTGTCATTCCTGGTTTTCTTCCAGAGCCTGCTACTACTACTACTATATTGGAACCTTTCATATCTGCAAAATTATTTGAACCCTTTACCTCTACATCGATTCCTTGTTCTGATAACATGTGATTGATATCCATTGCTTCGCCTTGTGGTAACCCTTCTGCAACATCAAGTAACAATATCTGATCATCTAATCGCTTTAATGCTGAGAATAAAGCTGCATCTCCACCAACTTTTCCTGAACCTATTATTGTAATCATAAATTGAGCTGTTGATTTTCAATAATTAAATCTAATGAAGTTTTTTATCTATTTAGATAGAATTTATATGCATTTTTAGCAATTTCAATCTATGGTTGTTGTTATAGATCCTCAAATTGCAGGTATATCTGGTGATATGCTTCTTTGCTCTTTAGTGGATTTGGGTGCAAGTAAGGCCAAAATTCTTAATGGTATTAAATTATCTGAAAAATTTCTACCAAATTCTATCATTAAACAAATTGATTTTAGAAAAATAGAGAAACATGGTATAGAAGCGACTGGACTATTTTTAGAAATTGACGAAAATGTTCATGAACGAAAGGGCATTGAAATAAAAAAAGCAATTATGGATTCAACAAAAGAGATTGGTCTTTCTAATAGGGCAAAATCTTTTGCAGAATCTTGTATTGACACGCTAATTTCTTCCGAATCCAAAATTCATGGCATACCTACAGATTCCGTTCATTTTCATGAGGCATCTAGTATTGATACTCTTATAGATATTATTGGAATTGCAATCGCAATAGATGATCTAGGTATGTTTGATGAAGAAATTATTTGTATGCCTATTGCTGTAGGCGGAGGAAACGTGACTTTTTCCCATGGTACTATGTCTAATCCAGCAAGTGCCATTCTTGAAATCTTAAAAGATTCTAGATTATCGATTCATGGTGGTAAAGTAAAAGATGAATTGACTACTCCAACAGGTGCTAGCATTCTTGTAAACCTTTCAAAAACCTCAATGGATTATTATCCGTCAATGCAGATAACTTCTATTGGTTATGGTGCAGGAAAAAAAGACTTTGATGAATTCTCAAATGTGTTAAAGATTGTACAAGGAACACAAAAAAATAACTTTCAATTAGACTCTGTTAAAATTCTAGAAACAAATGTTGATGATGTATCTGGAGAAATCATGGGCAATCTAATTGAAAAAATTATGAATCATGGCGCCAAAGATGTTTCTATTTATCATGGTATTACAAAAAAAGGAAGACCAACAAATCTCATATCTGTAATTTGTGATGATGCTTCTATGCATGAAATTATGGATATCTTGGTAATTGAAACTGGAACTTTGGGAATTCGTGTAACTACATCAAATCGTTTTATTGTTCCAAGAACGACTCATAACGCTAAATTAATTCTTGATGGACGAGAATTTATAGTAAAATACAAAGTTTCATCCTTTAAAGGAAAAAATAACTTTAAAATTGAATTTGATGACTTAAAATCAATCGCAAATACATTAAACAAATCAATAAAGGAAGCAGAATCATTGATTA
>SCUP01000288.1 GCA_004297665.1 Nitrosarchaeum sp.
AGTTACAGATGCAGGTCATACTCAAATTGCTCCAGGTACAATAACTTGTATTTCTATTGGTCCAGCTCCTGAAAATCTTATAGATAAAATAACTGGCGATTTGAAATTGCTTTAGATTTTCATTAATTCTTGGAATGAGATATAACTTGGTTTAATATTTTTTAAACCGTGAAGAAAAAAGGACTAATTGTTGCTATCTTTTTTGGAACAATAATGCTGACCTCTTTGGCTGCAGGTGTACTTCTTAACAACACTCCACCACCATCTCAAAATCCTGAAGTAACTCTTACTGGTACTCCTGCTGATAATTTCCCTGATGCTCAACGTGCACAATTCTGTGGTTCAGGAGATGCAAAATCTACAACATTTGTCAAAGAATATGCAATTCCAACTGCTTGCACGAATCCTTTGGCAATAGTTACTGATTATAATGGAAATGTGTGGTTTGCACAAACCAACACTGGTAAACTAGCAAAATTTGATCCTATTACTACATCCTTTACTGAATTTGATAATGCCCTATGGCCAAAAAATGGTCGCTCAATGATATGGGGAATTGATTATTCTCCTGATGGTTCCTTGTGGTTTACAGATGAATCTTATGATTCTGTATGGAAATTCTCAACGCAAGATGAAAAATATCAACGAATAGGTTATCCTTCTGAAGGTGACTCCTTACCACAAAAACTGAAAGTTGACGGTTCACAAATAATAATAAATGATTTTACTGGAAACAAAATCACCTTTTTAGATCCAACTCAGTCTAATGATAACTTGAGATACCTCCATCTTCCTTCTCCAGTTAATGGTTCTGTAACTGGTGATTTTGCAATTGATACTGATAAAAATGTCTGGTATACTAATTGGGTTTTTCAACAAGGAGGAATTTTGATAAAATTTGATCAAGAAGGTTATCGTAACTCTATAGCCAATGTTGATGGAAATTCTCTTCCTGTTCTTGATTATATTGACCTATTCCAATTACCTTCCGAACTGCTTACTCCAAACGGAGTTGCTGTATCTGATGGCATGATTTGGATAGCAGATACGTCAAGCTCTGCTGTCTTTAACTTTGATCCTGTCACACAACAATTTACTCAGTATGTTACATCTGATCCAAAAATATCCACATATGGTAACTCTACTGGAATCATAAAATCTCCAATATCTAGACCCTATTGGATTGAAACTAATTCTGCTGGACAACTAGTTTTCAATGAACAAACTGCAAACAGTATTGCATTACTAGATCCGAAATCTGAATCACTTGTAGAGTATGTAATTCCATCAAAAAATCCATTTTGGGGAGATTGTGATAATATCTCTGATTGTGGCTTGGCTCAAGTCTTTGATTTTACCATACACAATGATAAAATCTGGTTTACTGAATGGGTGGAAAATAACATTGGTGTAGTTGATACATCTATTGCACTTCCATTTGGAATTGAACTTGACTCTAAAGATATTTCACTTGTACCAGGAGAATCAAAGAACATGTCTTTTGTAATATCCTCACAGCAAGATTTGTCTAATATGTCTTTGATATTATCAGATCCTTACAACTTTTTGGATGTCACTTCAAATGTATCTGATTCTTTCCAATTAGATTTTGATGCTCCTAGACCCGTAGAGGTAACAATTTCTGCATCTGATGATGCAACTCCTGGAAAATACAAAATATTGCTAGGTGCACAAATCGAGGATGTCTCAATTAGTAAATTTGTTACAGTGACAATATTGCCGTGATACCTAAAATAGATTCTCAAATAGGTATCTCTGTTTATAGTACAAAATTTACTGGAATTGGAGGACAAATTAGAACAGAAGCTGAGGACTTTAAGGTTGACGAAATTCTCTCTGAGAAATCATTAAAGTCAATTAATCAACAAGATGGTTACGCTGTTTACAAATTAAAAAAGAAAAAAATAGATACAAACCATGCCCTTTCTGATATTTTTAAAAAAACAGGAATTAGATTAAAAGCACTTGGACTAAAGGACGCATCTGCAGTAACTGAACAATTTGTCTGCTCTGATAGTAAAGGTAAATCCATAGAAAAATATGCTTCTGAGAAATACTCCCTTGAAAAAATTGGTTTTGTAAAAAAACCCTTATCCAAAAAAGACATGATTGCCAATCATTTTAGCATAAAAATTTCTGGATGTGGTAATGTCTCTGATTTTACCGAATATGATAAAGTTCTAAATTTTTATGGTTATCAAAGATTTGGCTCTAAAAGGCCTGTTACTCATCTCATTGGTAAGGCACTTTTACAGCGTAATTTCAAAAAAGCAGTCGAGTTGATTGTGTCTTTTACATCTTCTTATG
>SCUP01000289.1 GCA_004297665.1 Nitrosarchaeum sp.
GGTGGGATTTATGATTATGGGAATTACAGGATTTACCACTCTATTAGTAATTGATTCACTTACTGGCATAGGAACAGAACTAGAAAAAGATGCAGTACAAAAAAACACACTACAACTTGAATCAGATTCTCGCTTTGAATTATTAGGCATAGCAATTTTGGTTCAATCTTGGCTATCTGGGCTGTTTTTAGGTAAAATCACCACAGGATCATATTCAGCAGGATTCAGATACTCTATAATTCTAGTAACAATATCAATAGGAGCAATCATGCTAATTCAATCAAAAATATTCAGCGTGTCGACAATATTTGGTTAGAAACAGTATGTATTGTAATGTTTCATACTGTTTGATATAACAAAAATATCACAATTTTTCATAGATTGAAAGTCATTTTGTTGTTATTGGTAGTGATTTGTAGTATGTTTGTTATACCCATTAATGCTCAAACACCAGCAGAATTTGGATATCAGTTACACCCTGAGAAATTATTAGAAAATACTGTAGGAACATTGCAGATTTTTGTTACTTCAAATGAAATGATGGTACCAAGATCAATAAATGATCTCAGAGTGATAAGTTCAGATAATTCAGTCATACAGATAATCAACATTCAAGAAAACAATAGCGGATACGCAAAGAATGTACAAATCAAGGCGATAAAACCTGGAATTGCTAATATTGCGTTAGCAGCACCAGGATTTTCATCAAAAGAAATCACACTAGAAGTTTTTAACAATAATAATCACCCTACTCAAATTCTAATGAAAGTTACACCGGATGATTTTCCAATAGATGGACCAAGATTTGGATATGTAACTGTTGAATTAGCAACTACTGGGGGATTACCAACAATTGCACCAGAAGACATTACAGTATACATAGAAACTCCAAATAAAGATACGATTAGCCTAAAGAATCAAGAATTGCTAATTAAAAAAGGAGAATATTTTGCCACAACCGAATTTAATTTGGTAAATTCAGGCGATGCAATTATTTTTGCAAGCGCCGAAAATATGAAAAAAATCAGTGAATTTGTTCACATACGTAAACCCACAGAGCCATTACAAGTTCAATTGTTTGTCATTCCAGAACAATATAGTAGCTATAGTGGTGCCACTGGATATGCAATAGTAGAACTACTTGATGGAGAAGGAGCTCCGGTTAAAGCAGAAGAAGATATTCATATGAAGTTGGGAGTAGAAAATCCAGACGTATCAGTTAATACAAGTAATGATTTTGAAGAAATTCAATTTAGCAATAAAGAACTAATAATTAAAAAAGGAGAATATTCAGCATACACAACATTCACCCCTAGACCAAATCTAGGAGATATTACCACAGATAGTGAACAAACATTTAACATGTTTATTTCAACTGATAACTATCTTACAAATGGAGATTCATTTACTATATCTCATGATGAAATGGGTGCATTAGAAGGAGAAGGGCCATCAATTACAACAGTGCTTCCATTTTTAACTACAGGTGAAAAAGAGATCATAGCTGTAACTTATTTTGAGACAAACATTGAAATTTCAAGACAAACAGGAAGTAGTATATTAGGTACAACAGATAGAGAACTTGTCACAGTCACAGTTCCAGTTACTGCCAAACAAGATTATGAGATTAATTTTGCATCATCAGAATCAGATACTGTTAAACCAATTAATCCAATTATGAAAAAAGGAGAAAATGTTGCATTGGTATTTGGAAATACTGGAACTATTGCCCCTGATGACTCTGTAGCATTTTACATTACAGATAATGAAGGCGTAAAAACAGTAACAGGCACACCCATAGGACCAATAAAAGAGGACATCGATTTAACAGCAGAGCCATTAGTTCCAATGATTTTAGCAGGAAGTGAATTTCCAGTTATAGCATATTTGTTAGAATCTGAAGAAGATGAAGAAGTTTCTACTACAACAGATGAAGATGCAGAGGATGAGAATGGCAGAATTGGGATAACACCATTTATTGAAGATTCTGTTTTAACTTTATCTGCAAATGATTTTGTAGAGGCGGAACCTGAAATAATTAAACAGAATCAGCCATATGTATTATTGAATTTATTAACAAAAGAAGTAGGAGATACTAAATTATCTTTTCAAGCAGGTCAATTTGAAGGAAACATGGCGATGACTAGCCACACAACAGATCCTGCAGAGATGCATTTATCATTTGTAAAAAATCTCTTGGCAAATACTGAAAGTTTAGCTACGATTCAGATATTAGACTCTGTAGGAAATCCAGTTTATGCAAAAGAAGAGATCTTAATAAAAGTAGTTTCAAATGACGAATCTGTTTTAAAAATTCCAGATGAAGTGATAATAAAAAAAGGAGAATATTTCAACACATTCAAACTAGAATCCCAAAATGAAGGGAAGATAGAACTTGCATTGTTATCTGAAGATCTGCCTTTATCAAAATACGATATCAACATAGTAGATGTCAGTCCAGTCATATCACTGGATCTACTTGGAGGTCTAAATTGGAATGAGAGAGTTGAAGCAAAACTATCAGTTACAATTCCCGAAATAGAAACATCATTAGATGGATTTAATGTAGAATGGACTGCAGATGGCGGAGAAGTATTACAAATGGATGATGTTACAAATAGTGATGGAATTGCAATAATGAATATTCTTGCCAATGATAAAGATACGATAACTGTTTCAGCAACAGTTTCAGGTAATGGTCTTAGTTCATCAACAATTTCAAAAACTGCACAAATACTAAACATGCCAATAGCAGAAACACCTGTAGAAGAAGGTTTTACTATCAATAATTCAAATATGATCTACATCATAATCCCAGTAGCAATAGGTGCCGCATTATTTATTTTGAAGCGTACTGAAAGATTAGACACAATCACTGAAAAACTAGGTATGGGAGAAAAATTTGAAGAAATCAAAGAAAAGATCTCAGGTATAAGAAATCGTTAATCTCAACTAATTTTAAAACCATGAAACAACAGGAATCTATTTTATCAAAAAATATAGAAGAATGTAAAATATCAAAAACTTGGGAAATGAATTGATTGAATCGTTACTAAATTACAACATAATTGGAATTGGATTAGCTCTTACCATGTTGATAATCGGTTCTGCAATAGATATTTGGAAAAGAGAAATTCATGATTATTACTGGATTGTATTTGGAAGTGTAGGATTTTTATTAATTTTTATAAATTCCGATATCTTGCCATATTTACTTAATATTGGAATAGCATTAATCATAGCACCATTTGTTATTTTTATTTGGAGGATTGGGTTATTTGGAGGAGCTGATGCATTTGCATTAATTGCATTAGCAGTAATTGCACCAATGGCAACACTTTCTGAAAATCCTGTAACACCGTTTACATCATTATCCAATGCCGCAATTTTATTTATAGTACCATTTTGTATCAATCTTCTTAGAAATGTGATATCAATTGTAAAACATGAGAATATTTTTGAAGGATTTGAAGAAAGCAAATTTAAAAAAATTGGTGCTATGTTAATTGGATATAAAGCGAAAAACCCAAAGTTTTGTTTTTCTATTGAAAAAATTGAAAAAGGTAGAAAGAAGATAAATTTAACAGTTCATCATGCAGAAAATGAGATCGGAAGAGC
>SCUP01000290.1 GCA_004297665.1 Nitrosarchaeum sp.
TTAATACCATTTTTTGCAAGACCTAATGTCAAATTATTTGCGGTTTGACCTCCAACGCAAGTAACTATACCTTTTGGATTTTCAAATTCTGCAATATCCAAAATCCTTTCCAAAGTTAATTCTTCAAAGTATAGTCTGCTACAAATATCATAATCAGTGGAAACGGTCTCAGGATTACAGTTTACAACTGAGACATTTTTTTCTCCATTTTCTTGCAAACCCCAAACCATATTCACAGTACCCCAATCAAATTCCACGCTACTGCCAATACGATAAGGACCTGCACCAAGTACAATGACCCCTTGTTCATCAGATGTAACTTCAATATCGTTTTGATTACCACCATATGTTAGGTAGAGATAGTTGGTAACTGCAGGCCATTCAGCTGCTAAAGTATCAATTTGCTTTACAGAAGGCAAAACCCCAGCTTTTTTACGTATTTCACGTATTTCTTCAGCAGATTTGTCTTTTGCACGAGCTATTTGCTTATCAGAAAATCCCATCTTTTTTGATTCCCAAAGTAAAGAAGTGGTGAGTTGTTCTTGTTTTAATTTGGATTCAACATCAACAATATTTTTGATCTTTTCAATAAACCACGGATCAATTGCAGAAAGTTTATAGATTTTCTCAACTGAAATTCCCATCTTAAGTGCAGCAGCCACATAATACAAAATTAAATCATCAGGATGAGAGAGATGTTCTTCTATTTGCTCTTCATCATATGATTCCATAGTTACACGGTTTAGAACAAGACCATCATTTCCAATATCAAGCATACGTATTGATTTTTGTAATGATTCCTCGAAACTTCTTCCAACTGCCATAACTTCACCAACGGATTTCATGGTAGGACCAAGTTTTCGTTTTACAAGATCAAATTTTGCAAAATCCCATCTAGGATGCTTACATACAATATAATCCAAAGAAGGCTCAAAGCAAGCAGTAGTAGTTTTTGTAATTCTGTTTACTAGTTCCGGTAATGTATACCCCAAGCCAATTTTTGCAGACATGTATGCAAGTGGATAACCAGTTGCTTTGCTTGCAAGTGCAGAAGAACGTGACAACCTAGGATTAATTTCGATTGCAACATATCTATCAGAATCAGGATCTAATCCATATTGTATATTACATTCACCTACAATTCCAACATGTTTTGTTGCACGCAAAGCCGCAGAACGAAGCATATGATATTCATGATTATCGATTGTTTGAGAAGGTGCAACAACAATGTTATCACCAGTGTGAACTTTCATTGAAAGAACATTTTCCATATTACAAACAATTACATTATTTCCATCATAATCTTGCATTACTTCGTATTCTATTTGCTTCCAATGCCCAATGTATTCCTCAATTAAGACTTGACCCACAAGACTTGCCCTTAGTCCTCGTTCAACAATTTCATGTAATTCAATTTCATTGTAAGCAACACCACCACCCTTACCGCCAAGGGTATACGCTACTCGAATAATTACAGGATAACCTAATTCTTGAGCAATTTCTTTTGCATCTATAAAATTTGTAACTGTTCTACTTTTTAGAATTGGAACATTGCATTGATCCATAGAATCTTTGAAGAGTTGTCTATCCTCAGTTTTTTGAATTCCAGGAATTTGTGTGCCTAAAACATGCACACCATACTTTTCAAGTATACCTGCCTGTGCGAGATTAACACCACAATTCAAAGCAGTTTGACCTCCATATGCTAGCATTATTCCATCAGGTCTCTCCTTTTCGATAATAGATTCTACATACTCTACATTCACAGGCAACAGATACACTTTATTTGCAAATCTAGTATCTGTCTGAATTGTCGCAATGTTTGGATTGATTAAGATACTTTTCAGTCCATCTTCGTGTATTGCTTTGAGGCATTGGCTTCCGGAGTAGTCAAATTGACGGTCGTTTTAGCGACTTTCGCCGGCTTCTCCGATTTTTATTGCCCCACTACCAAGTACAAGAATTTTTTTTATCGACTCATTCTTTGGCAGATTTACCTTCCTCCATAAGGTGTTTGAGTTCTTCAAAGACGAATTTACAATCATAAGGTCCTGGTGCAGCTTCGGGATGAAACTGGACAGCAATACAATTTTGTTTTTTGTGTTTTATTCCTTCGACTGTTTTATCGTCTGCGTTTGTAAACCATAAATTAAATTCAGATGTATTCAAAGATTCAGGAGTTATTCCATAACCATGATTCTGACTTGTAACATAAACTTGATTATTTTCTAAATTAACACATGGTTTATTTTGTCCTCTATGACCATACTTTAATTTGTAAGTTTGAGTATTCCCAGCAAGACCAATGATTTGTGCACCTAAACAAATTCCAAGAGTTGGAATATTATTTTCAATTAGTTTTCGTGCAGTTTCAATAGTATCTGGGCATTTTTGAGGATCACCTGGACCATTGCTAATTACAACTCCTTTTGGATGATATGACATAATTTTTTCAAAAGATGTGTTCCAAGGTAATTTTATTACTTTGTACCCAAGATCACGAATGTTTCTCAGTATTGCATTTTTTGTACCAGTATCAATTACAACGACAGATTTTTCTTCAGATCCATACATCACTTCTTGCTTGGTAGACACTGTATCCATGAATTGTTCAGAATTATAATTAGGTGCAGATGCAAGTTGTTTTTTTATTTCATCTACATTAATTTCAGTATCAGACACTACTAAAGCAGCCATCATCACTCCTCCGGTACGAAGATTTTTTGTTAGTGCTCTTGTATCAATTCCAGAAATCCCAGGAATTTTTTCATTATATAACCACTCATCAAGAGTCATCGATAAATTCCAGTGACTGGCAGTTAAAGACAGTTCATGAACAACTAGTCCCCTTAGTTGGATTTTGTTAGATTCAAAGAATTTGGGGATTCCATCTTGATCTTTAATTGATGGATCTGGTACACCATAGTTTCCTACAAGAGGATAGGTAAGTGTGAGAATTTGCCCACTGTATGATGGATCAGTAAGAGTCTCAGCATACCCCACCATTCCTGTATTAAAGACAATTTCACCAAAAACAGTTGTAGAATAACCAAAACCCATCCCATCAAGGACAGTACCATTATCAAGAATCAGCTTCCCAAACTTGTTTGCGTGGCTTGATTTCTTTGTA
>SCUP01000035.1 GCA_004297665.1 Nitrosarchaeum sp.
AATTCATCTCTATAAATTATGAATTTAGTTATACAAAACAATTTTAGATATTGTTATGTAGATATTGTTAGTTTTATTTCTAATTTCTTTCTAATTTTACATGTCTCGTATCTAATTTTTTTATTTTGATCTTTGATTATAGTAGAATCAGAATCTATAACATAATATCACAATCAAAATGGGTTTAAGATTTAGTAGAAACACTTACTGAAACATAATGGAATTATTAACATATTGTAAAAGCATTACAACATGAGCAGTATTATTGTGTATTAGTTTGTATTATAATGTTCTATTTTTTATGAATTTGTTGGCATCTTAGGAATTGGGTGATTAAGGATTGTTTGGAGTAGATTCTACCCATTTTTCTATCCAATATTCATATTTTGCAGCATGTTTTTTTGCTTCTTCAATTACATACCATACAACAAGTTTTGATTTTTTTTCTATCAGTTGATCACAAGGCACAATCAAGGTTTTTGCTTCATTATCATATTGTAGCTCTTTAGCTAATTCATCAGCTCTGATAAAATATGGATGATTGATAATCATTTCAAATGTAGGTGCAGATACTTTGCATGAAGAGAAATTCTCTTCTAATAGCTCAATAGGAATAGAGTTCTTTACTATTTCTCGAGGTGGCAGTTCATCCCAATCAACAGGAGTGAGTGGATCAGTTAAAACACCAAATATTGTGTCAGATGTATCAAGATAAGCATATGATAAAACCAAAAGTGCAGCACCTGCTACCAGTATTGAGATTTCTTTTTTCTTTATCATATGTTAGAATAAAGAATCTCTAACTTAAGTTTTAAAAAAGAAAAAAGTAGTTAGCTTGAAGCAGATGTAATATCAAATGTGTATGTGATATTTACTGTTTCGCCGCTAGCTAGTGTGGTGTCTGATACATCAACAATAGCAAACAATATCCCTTCGCCAGCACAGCTAGCAAATGCATTATCGTCAGTTACATCGTTTTGACAGATTCCAATTGTGGCAATAGTATCTCCATTATCCACATTGTCTGCACCAGATGCAAATATTAGTCCTCCAATTGTTGCTATGCTACCACTTGTAGTTACGGTAGTGTCTTCTTCACAAACATCTTGATCATCAAGGGTATTTGCAGTGTCAAAAGCAGCTGCTGTATGTGCTTCAGGATCGGCAGGTATAGTTGCTTGAGATACACAGATTGCACCAATAGAGATGTTATCTGCAACAGATTCTACAGTATCTTGGAATGTTTGATCCAGGATAAAGTCTTCACCAGTGTTAGTCAATTTGTTGTGTACTGTTTGTGCAAATACTTCATTTCCCATAGCATCTAATTTTTGTATAGTTGCTGCACCATAGAAATTTGGTTCGCCACTTGCTGAGTCAAAATTGCCAGGAATAACCATCATGGCAAAGATGCCCATCATTGCAAGTCCTATAAACTTGTACATTGATTCTGGATGGAGAATTTCTTATATATGTAATACGGAGTAGGCGGTAGTTAACAAGATCCACCATGGAATTTACTTCATTTGGTAGGATCCCAAGTGGACTCAGTCTCCTAGCGTTGGAGAATCACTTGCAGTAATAACATATTGCTTATTTCCATTTTCATCTATAATGTAGTTGGTGTTATTTGTGGGGTTTTTGATAACTGTTGCAGAATCAGAAATGGTAGTTGTATTAGGTTGTTGGATGATTGGTGTATCTGGTATATCTTGATCTGAATTAGAAGCAAAAACAATTACGATTACGATGATTGTTATTCCTACAATTATTCCACCGATAGTCTTAGAATTCACTATAAGCGTGTTTCATCGTTCATTGATTAAAAACTTTGAGTAGAATCGATTGAAGATCATAAATATTGATATGGCTGAAAAAGTGGTGGAAAATTATTTGAAAAATATTAAAAATGATGCATACAATAGAAATTATTCATAGAAAACAAAAAGAGAGACTTTTCGTCTTGTCAATCTACTAATATGTAGAAGTTGATTGGGACGATAGTCCTGTTGGTGTTGGTACAGATGGAAATTTATCTCCAACCTGTTGCTCTGCTACTGCAGATGCTTCTTGCAGAATTCTTTCGGTTTCCTCACTTGAAGCGCCAGTCTCCATGCTAAATGAGTCTCCAGCTAAAGAGTCCATCATTAGACCATTGAGTGTCTGTGTCATGGAATTCAATTCCGAGTCTGCTTCTGGCATGAATCTTCCTAGTGATGACTTCAATCCCTTCATTGTAGACATCGCTGGGCCGAT
>SCUP01000291.1 GCA_004297665.1 Nitrosarchaeum sp.
TTTTGTGACAACAAATTTCACTTTAGTGTTTTTCTGAAATTTCATAACATCTGTAACTGCATTTTTTACCTTTTTTCCAGGATATAGAAAATAAGGAACTATCGTTAGATGATCTATATCTTGTTTAAGACATTTTGCGATTCCATCTTCAATGTATGGTGGTTCTACTTCAAGAAAACAATATTCCGTAAAAACATAATCTCCCTTTGCTTTTATTGCATTACAAATAATCTCCAATTCTTCAGAAGCTTCTCTTTCTCTACTACCTCTATCTATTAGTAATAATCCACGCTTCAATCTAATATCCTCGCTATGGCTATCGTCAAATTTGGTGGAAATTTCTGTTTTTCAACAATTAATTCTCCGCCAGAAACTTTGATTGCTGCAGCTTCTGATACACTGGAAGTTCCTTCAAATGCCTTGACTGTATCTGATGGATTAGGTGCAGAAATATATGCCAAATCTTCTCTGTTTACATATTCCACAGTAATTCCCATTTCTTTTCCAATATCAACTAGTCCCTTGATATTTTCTGGTTTTTTTATTGAAACCAATTTTGCAATAGATTTTTCACTGAGTTTGAATTTTTGTAAACAAAAATCCAAACCATCTTTTATGATTTCTTTAGATGTATCCCAATGTAGTCCGATTCCTACCACAAGACTGGGAGGTCTATACACCACAGAATTTTTGAGAAAATCTCCTTCTAAAATTCTATCAGAAATTATTAGATATCCCTTGGCATCAGAATTTTTCATTTCTTCTAAACTATGATAAATTTTTACATTTTTTGGTAATTCCTTCCACCAATTAATTTTGCCTACTTCTTGGTAAATTCCTATATTTTCTTCATTTACCATATGTGCACTAATTTTAGTAACTGTAGAATCATCATCTATCTTCCAACCAAATTCTCTTCCAACAAGATCAACTGCTATTGTTTTATTGACATCAGCCGCAGTGGTAATTACTGGTATAGCATCCAATTTTTGAGCAATAATTTGTGTTAATTCATTTGCTCCACCTAAATGCCCAGATAACACACTGATCACAAAATTAGTTTTATCATCAATTACAATTACTGCAGGATCTGTTTTCTTATCTTTCAAGTGTGGTGCAATTAGTCTAATTACTGCACCCAAAGAAAATAAACAAATCAATGCATTATTATTTTTAAAAAGTTCAACAAGTTTTTCAGATGTAGATTCTGAATACCAATCTATTCCCTTATTATCATTTGAAAATTTAGATGGTGCAAAAATTTTCCAATTTGGAAAATGCTCTTTTAATCTTAACCCTATATTTACCCCATTTTTGGTAATTGCAATAACTGAAATTTTTTCCACATTAAAAATCTCTCAAATTAAATAAAATACCTTACTACTCGAACTTTCTAGCCAAGATATTTCCATCAAAATCAAATAAAATGACATCTAATGGGACTTTTTCTTCTGAATGTTTTCTCATATGTCGGTATGTCTCATTGCATATTTCCTCAAAGAATCCTTTAACATTATTTTCTATAATTATTTCAGATACATGTCTGGCAGTATTTGCCTTCTTTATGTTCTCAATTGTTATTTTATTTGCATTACATTTCTTAGCTAACTCTGCCAAGAAATTCATATCTACCTTAGAGCCTTTGACATGTGTTTGTTTTACTCCTGCAGCCATTTTGGCCAATTTACCAATAAATCCTACAACATATGCTTTTTTGATCTCTTTTCTTGCACATTGTTGTATTGTATAACCCGAAAAATCTCCCATCTGTACAAAACAATGTTCTGGTAAATCTACAATTTTTTTTGCAAAATCTTCACTTCTTCCACCAGTTGTAAGAACAACAGTATCATTTCCCATTGCAATTGCTACATCAATATTTTGTCTAATTGACGCTGCATATGATGCAGTTGAAAATGGTATTACAATACCACTTGTTCCTAAAATCGAAATCCCATTTAAAATCCCAATTCTTGGATTATCTGTTTTAGGACCTAATTCTTTTCCTTTTGGAACAGAAATTATTACTTTGATTCCTTTTTTTACAAGATGTTTGTCTGTAATTTCTCTCAGGTTCTCTTTAATCATTTTTTTTGGAACTGGATTGATTGCAGCTTTGTTTAATTCAAGACCTAATCCAGGTTTAGTAACTATTCCTACTCCTTCTCCACCATCAATTTCAATTTCACTAATCTTATCTGTAAATGATAATTCTACTACTATCTCTGCACCATGAGTAACATCTGGATCATCTCCCCCATCTTTAATTACAGAACACTTAGCTCCATTTTTATCAAATTGACATAAATGAATTGGAATTTTGATAAAACTACCTTTGGGTAATTTAACATCTACATTTTCAATTTTTGTTTGATTAATTATAGCTAATAATGCAGCTTTGGCAGCTGCTGTTGCAGAAGTACCTGTAGTATATCCAGTCCTTAGTTTTTCTTTTTTTATCTCTTCCACGCTAATCATGCCTATTTTGACGTATTAACTCTTCTTTGATATATTTTGGATTGAAATTTTGAGACTAGAGTTATATCTTAAAATTCTAAATGCATCTATCATTATTTTAGAATATATTTAAAATAAAAACTACAGCAGTAGATGGTAAAAGATATGCAAGTTGTTGTGACTGGCGCTAGTGGGTTTGTAGCAAAAAATGTT
>SCUP01000036.1 GCA_004297665.1 Nitrosarchaeum sp.
TGACATCAACTTCGATAGTTTTACTTCCTCGACTATTGTAAATGATACGTCCTTCAATGGAGGTTATTTTTGGCAAAACTATTCTAACTCAGATTGGACTTCTTGGTGTCTTCTCTGTATTGCTTCATAAAATGGAATAACTTGTTGAATAGTTTCAACAGTTGTTAATAGCATCCTTCTACAACAATACCTGCTAATTCCCAAAGAGTCTAGTCCTTTAGCTGGATCTTCTCCAGATCTTACTTTATTTTGATAATCTTCAAACTTGTCAGCAATTAAATTTCCACAAGTAAAACATCTCACAGGAATTAACATACGAACAAAAAAGTAATCAAGGATTATAAAAACCATGCAAGAAATTTTTATTGCGGGTGTCGCCCAGCCTGGCCAAAGGCGCTAGCTTGAGGGGTTAGTCTCTTAGGAGTTCGTGGGTTCAAATCCCATCACCCGCACTAATTTCATTTTATACAAATTCTATTTTTGTAGTTTGTTTAATGCTTTGATTAGTTCAGAACGTCTTTTTTCTTCGGTTATTGCACCTCTGGCATCATCAACTAAAATACGATCTACGTCAATTTTTCTTCTAGCTTCTTTTACAACTTTATCATACATTGAAAATGGATACAAATTCAGATACAAATTTTCCATTATTTCAAAAACTCTTGAGGCATTATCTATATCGCCAATTCTGATTTTATCAAAAATCATCCGTTTTAATTCTCCTACACAATCCATTAATCCTAAAACATATGATTCTGACATTACATCTAATTCCTTTTCTGAAGGAATTTCATTTTTTTCAACAATAGCAATTAGAGATGCTGCCTCAACAAATTCTTGTTCTGGAGTAATCATGTATCTTCGAAGATCAGGTGTAGCTTTTTTCTTGTATTTTTTTAGCAATATGTCTGCTTGTTTTAGATTATTTTTTGCAGATTTCATATCTTCTTTATGTACTGATATGATGGATTTACTACAAAGAATTATTATCTCTCTTGTATTTTTTAGCAAAAATTCTCTTGCATCTTGAACTTCTGATAATGATTTTGCAATTTTATTCAAAGATGGCTTTACATTCTTCAACGTCATATTCGTGTATGGATAAAACCTAGAATAAATCATTTGCCAAATCCCTTAGAATAGTTACAAAACATATTTCTGAAAATTAGATTTTAGAGAGAAACTAATCAATAAAGGCGATTAACACCGACAATATCCCCATCATGAAGATCACGTTTTATGATTTCACCGTTATTGGCATATGCATACATTGTTTCTAATATACAAGTTGAATCTGGATGTCCCATTCCTACTGCATGACCAATTTCATGAGTTGCAATGTTTGCAAAGTCCATTGAATTTGAATCTCCATTGGTACTCCAGTTAAAAGATACAACGTCGTATATTTGATCCCATTCTGCAATGTATCTTTGTGATGGTGGACCTGCAGTTGTTCTCCAGACCCAAGTAGCAGCAATAACACCCTCATCTACAATATCGCCAAATACAACTTCATTTTTATCATTCATCGTAACACCAATAGAACTAGCATCAACTATCATGAAACTATCAAATGATCCCATGATGGAATTTGTAGGATTATCTGCATTTTCCCATTGACTAACTGCGGTTTGTAGAATGCCCGTAACATCAGCTGCAGGTGCATTTATAGTTGAAACTCCCCATGACTCTTCTGCTCTCCATTTGGCGCCACTTGTGATGTAGGAATAACATGTAGTGCCTCCACCACCTTTTCCTGCACCAGAAGGTTTTGCAAATTCTTTATCTGAAAATACATACAAAGTCCCTTGTAGGATTTGACCATCATGAACTTTGTAACCTAAATCATAAACACCATCACCAATTTTTTTGGCATTTTCTGGAATAGATACCGTGGTCATTTCTTTTGCTTTGAAGTTTGCCTGTTGTGGAACTGAAAAAGCTGGAGATATAGAAAGAGTAGCAGCTAGAGTAAAAATTACCATGAAAGTTAGAATTTTTGTATGTTTCACTAGCAATTCGTTTCAAAATAAGGATTTAACTATTACGGATAAAATATGTCTGATTACAATACTCAATTTATCACAAAATCATTGAATCCGAAACAAATTGCTGATTTTTAGTGTTATTTTATACTCCAAACGTATTCTCAAAGCTCTTATTTTGCTTCTCATGTATTCTAGATATGGAAATATCTGTAGCACAAATGATGCAAATAGAAAATAATGGACATCACATGGGTTTTTTAAAAAAATTTATGATGGAAAATG
>SCUP01000292.1 GCA_004297665.1 Nitrosarchaeum sp.
CCTATCTCTTAGGAGTTCGTGGGTTCGAATCCCACCTCCCGCATAGATTGTAAGTGTAGATAGTTGGGGTCATGATATTTTGCACTAATTCCTTCTAGAAATAGGCCTATGCTGTTACATTATCTGTTGGTCTAGCACAAAGACTGTTCATAATCATCATTAACGTAATTCGTATCTATTACAATTTATCAAATATCTATAATCATTTTTTCCTTTATTTTTAATAGTTTTTTGATAATTTTATCATGTGATGCATCTTTATCCATACTTACTAAAAGTATGACATTTCCTTTAAGCTGCATTGTTACTCTTTTAATCAACGGATATTCAGCCATAGCATAAAGTGGCATCCCAAATTTTTTTGCAAATACCCTTCGTGATTGCCAACGCAAAAGGGCATGAGTAGCAGATTTCATATTTTCAGAAGTATTAAGAAGGGAGTCCAAGTCAGCACGTTTTCTAAATGTAATTTTTTCTTCATCTAATATTCCAACATACCTTATACTTGGATCAACTTTTAACAATATTTCACAAATTTCATCATATGAAACCAACTATGTTAGTAGGTTGACATGTTATAAAAATATGTCATATGAATAGTTTCAAATATATTTTTTATTCAGAATCACGCTTTATCAATTACAAATGAAACACTTTGATCTGTAAGATCTTGGTGAGTTGTACAGAATTTAAATTCATTTAAAACTGCATTTATTACAGTTATAAGATAACTTGAAAACGCATCTCCAAGTTCATGCTGAATTACATACTTGTCTACATTATCGTCATCTATATGCCTGAATGGAATGTGAGAAGCGGTCAACCACGAATCAAGTGATTTTATAAAAGTTTTCATCGTCATTTCTCCATACATGTAGATTGTTGCATCTTTCATTGCACCTCTACAAACGGTCATTGCGATATTTGTCATCTCCTTCTCTGGAACATGTGAAAGAATTGCTCTCAAAAATGGTTTGGTTAAACATACAAATCCTAGATCTTCTGCAAATCTGTCCCAGCTAACATGTTTTGTAATAATTTGCCCAACAAGCGTATTTACTGTCATGCTTTTCATCTCACTTTCCGCTTCTAGTTTGTGTTTGACATTTGCATCGACTCTCACAGAAATGATTTCAGATTTTTTCATAATATGTACTCTGTATATTATTATTTAATAATATATTATGCCTACATATGTTAATATTATATTACCTGTATGTAATAAAAAAACACTAACAACAATTAATATTATGATCCTTGTATACATTTGATCGTTTTAGAATCTATCTGTATATTACTAATGTGTTAATATCCCATGATATGAAGATTACAAATACATACAATCTCACAAAAATAGATGAAAATCGAATCATTGAAGCAAATTATAATAAAATTAGAGAAATTTTTGGGGGAGAAATCAGTAGGTGTATGTTGTTATGAATAGTCAAAACTCTTTCTCACAAATAACTGCAATAATAATTGACGATGATAAAGGAATAACCACTGTATTTACAGAGTATTTGCAATTACATGGAATTGCCACACTTGGAATAGGTCATGATGGCAAATCCGCAGTAGAACTATACCAAAAAACCAAACCAGATATTGTCTTTTTAGATGTAATAATGCCAGATTATGATGGATTTTATGGTTTGGAGAAGATAAAACAATTTGATCTAAACGCCAGAGTCATCATGGTGACTGCCGATATAACTCAAGAGACACATGATAGATTGATGTCCCTTGGTGCAAGCATGATAATACACAAGCCATTTGAAATCGAAGAAATCCTCATGATAATAAATAGAATTACTCAGTTTGGGGGTTGTAGATAATTGAAATCAGAACAAGTATCTGATCTGGAATCACAGCAAGTGCTTCTCAAAGATATGAATCTTAGATTAAAACAACAATTTCAAACAAAACATCAAACTTTCCAAAAATTAGAGCAACAAAGATACTCACATGAGTCAAAGACAAACTCAACATATCAGAATACTCTAATATTTGGAAAGCATAGGCGCTTTACAGTTTTAGGTATTTTAATTATTGCTCCCATATTATTGGTGTCAGTATTTTTTAGTGACTTGAATTCTAGTTTTGTAGCTAATGATAAAGAAGTAATGAAAAGTGGGTATGTCATTCAAAACCTCAAAGGCGACACAATAGACACGTTTCATAGTTGGGATATTCCTAAGGAGAGAACATTGTATGTCAACATAGTAAATCCAAATATTATAGACAACGATAAAGTCCAGATTATCAAGGATACAATTTTATCTGAAAAGACTATTTCACTTGATGATTCTCTATTTCACAAAGCACTACCAGGCTCACAGTCTACTTATTTTCTTGGATGGAGCGGTGCATTAAAACAAGCATCCCAGACTCCAACAAAATTTACAATCCCTACCAGTTTTTCCATAAGTGAGAGTTCAAATGGAGACATTGCAG